>CAMVDF010000271.1 GCA_947166195.1 uncultured Lachnospiraceae bacterium | reverse complement strand
CCCGCGGAGACTTCTCTTTTCGTCAATTCCGCGGGTTTCGCGGCGATAGTATATGACTTTGAAATATGACAGGGGTGTGACAGGGGTGTGACAGGGGGACTGTCCCTCTGTCACATTTTTAAAAAAGGGGTTGACACGCTACGACAGGCGTAGTATATTTACTTCAGCAAACATAGTACGACAGTCGTAGCACGACACGCGTAGGAACGACAGACGAAGCAACGACACGCGTAGGAACGACAGACAAAGCAACGACAGACAAAGCAACGACTGTCAAAGCAACGACTGTCAAAGTAAACAGGAGGGATCATAATGATGGAGATCAGCAGTGATGTGATCCGTGGCTACAATGATACGATGATCCTCTTCATTCTCGAAAAGGAGCCGTCATACGGCTACGAGATCTCAAAGCAGATAAAGAGCATCTCTGACGGGAAGTACCTGATCAAGGAAACGACGCTCTACTCGGCTTTCACGAGAATGGAAAAGAACGGACATATCGAATCATTCACATCAGATCAGGATCCGGAAGGAAACGGCAAGAAGCGCACTTATTACAGAATAACGGATGCGGGAAAAGAGTATTACAGAGCAAAGTGCGACGAATGGGGTCTGACAAAGGAAGTAGTCGAAAGATTCATCGAACATTAAGGAGAAGAAGATGGAAACAATAAAAAATTATCTGGAAGCAATGTTCGCGGGAATGCCTGATACCCCCGAAGTGAGGAGAGCCAGGGCAGAGCTCCTTCAGATGATGGAGGATAAATACAATGAGCTCATTGCAGGGGGACAGAGTGAGAATGCGGCAGTAGGAACCGTGATCTCGGAATTCGGAAATCTGGAGGATCTGGCAGAGGATCTGGGACTGACAAAAGAAGTTCAGGAATTTCACGATATAGAAAGCAGCCATCCCCGCAGACAGATCAGCCGCGATGAAGCAACAGCCTATATCACAAACAGGATCAAAAAGGCACTGTTTTTGGCTCTGGGCGTCATGCTCTGCATCACATCGGTCGCCTGCCCGATACTCACAGCCGAAGGTTCGGAAAATTTCGTACTTGCCGGCCCGGCCCTCATGTTTGTGTTCATAGCTCTGGGAGTAGGTTTTATAGTATACAGCAGCTTCGTGGACAGCGAGTGGAAATTCATCAGGAGACAGCTTTGCTTCATCGACATGAACACCGCCTCCTATGTGAAGGAAAGAAGGAGGAGCTTTGAAGGGATCCGCGCCCTGTGCGTGACACTCGGAGTGATCCTCTGCATCGTATGCTGGGTTCCCTGCATGCTGTTTGCAACAACCTCGAGAGTAACCATAGGACCGGCGATCATGTTCCTGCTCGTGGGGATCGGAGTATTTCTCATAGTTTACGCAAATAACGCAAGCAAGGGCTTTGACATACTTCTCCGCCTGAATGATGTGACGACCATCAGCGGAAACTACGGTGAGCCGGCACCGGAGACGGTGAAATACCGCAGCAAGGCTGCAGAGACAGTTGTTGTCTGCTACTGGCCCGTGGTCACAAGTCTCTATCTCATCACAAGCTTCCTGACCTTCAAATGGAATCTCACCTGGATCATATGGCCGATAGCTGCCGTAGCACACAGGGCAGTGGTCATCAACTGCAGGAAGTACGATGACTGAACGGTTTTATTATACGGATAATAAAGGAGGAGACAATGAATAACACAGCGGCAAGAGTGATCATAACGGTAATGAGCCTGCTGACCATCGCAGCAATAGTGGCGGGGCTTTTCATACATGTTTTCGGAGGAGGCAGATTTATAAGGAGTGCCGAAACGGTCTCGGAAGGTGAAGCCTATGATCGTGCCTACGGGATAGGGAATCTTTTCAAAAGATCGGAGATGATATCTGACAGCGTGGCTTTTGATGAAAAGGTCGATGAGATCTACATTGAGGTCGATGCGGCGGATATAACCGTTGAGGATGGAGACCGTCTTTCGGTGGAATACAAACTTCCCGATGTTATGAAGCCGGCCATCGAGGTGAAAAAAGGAAAGTTATCATTTGTGAGCAGGCTGAAGGGACCCTTTTCTCCCTTTGACATGGGCAAGGGCGCCAGCGTGGAGATAACGGTCCCGGAGGGAACAAAGCTTGACAGCTTCACGATTAACCTTGACGCGGGCAGGGTGTCTGCCGGATCTTTTGACACCGGGAAATTCACGATCAATTCTGATGCCGGAGACATGGAAATAGAAGAAATGAAGGTGGACAGATTTGAGATCAGGACAGATGCGGGAAATCTGAAGATCAGTGATCTGACGGCGGACAGGGCCGACCTGAGCCTGGATGCGGGAAACGTCATAATAAGGGACAGCGTTATAGATTTCCTGGAGGCAAAGATCGATGCCGGCAATATAGAAGCGGATGATTCCACCATCAATTCCGGCAGCTGCAAGACCGACTTCGGAAACATATCTCTCAAGGGAAAGATCGGCAATGTCAAGGTGAAGTCAAGCGTGGGAAATGCATCCGTAGAATGAGATTGAAGGGGTG
>CAMVDF010000270.1 GCA_947166195.1 uncultured Lachnospiraceae bacterium | reverse complement strand
TGTTCACAAAACATATAGTCTGCTCCACTGCTTTCGTACGGTTCACATAATTGTGGGACAGAGAAACGTCCCCTGTCCCACGTCTTGATATTGTGATCGGATGGGGATATAATCGTATGTTGTGCAGCAGGTGCCTTTTGCGGGATTATCCTGCGGAAAGGGTAAAAGGGAAGCAGGTGAAAGACCTGCACGAACCCGTCACTGTGAACGCCTTGAATATCCGGTTCTGCTATAATTCGGCAGGGTCACTGGGGATATCCCCGGGAAGGCTTTTGGATATGCTTAAAGGGCAAAGTCAGGAAACCTGCCTGCTGTGAAGATACACATCGTCACGGGAAACTGACGGTATCGGAGGAAAGGCATTTTCATGCCCTTTTTGATGATGCGCCCGTTTTCCGCGAGGAAGCGGGTTTATTATTTTACAGGAGGAAAAAGAGATGAAAAAATTACCTGCAATGATCGCGATCGGAATGGCACTTTCCATCGCACTGACCGGATGTGCCGTCGGGGTAAAGGATGATGTCGCCACGGGAGGCGAGGAGATCACCATATTTGATGACGGAGTCGCACCCAAAAAGGCAGAGGAGCCTGCAGCCGAAGAGCCTGCGGCAGAGGAGCCTGCGGCCGAGGAGCCTGCGGCCGAGGAGGAAGAGGATGAGGAGAACTACGAGACGGGAGATGCTTCTCTTGATGATCCGAGGAATCAGGATGATATAGGAGAGAATGAACTTCTGGTAGTAAGCTTTGGTACAAGCTTCAATGACAGCAGGAGGCTTACCATCGGAGCCATAGAAGGGGAACTTGAAAAGGCTTTCCCTGATTATTCTGTCAGGAGAGGCTTCACTTCCAATATCATTATCGATCATGTGAACAAGAGGGACGGTATCCTCATTGATGATGTGGATGCGGCGCTGAAGCGTGCAACGGACAACGGCGTAAAGAATCTTGTGGTCCAGCCCACACACCTAATGAACGGCATCGAATACAATGAGCTGACCGAAAAGATCGGAAGCTATGCCGATGCTTTTGACAGCCTGACCTTTGGGCAGCCGCTGCTGACCTCAGATGATGATTTTTCAAAGGTTGAAAAGGCCGTCACGGACTGGACAAAGGAATATGATGACGGAAAGACCGCCATCGTGTTCATGGGTCACGGAACAGAGGCAGATTCAAACGGGGTTTATGAAAAGATGCAGGAGCTGCTCAAAAAGGACGGCTTTGCAAATTATTATATAGGAACCGTGGAGGCTACGCCCTCACTTGAGGATGTGATCGCGCAGGTAAAGAAGGGCGATTATGAAAGAGTTGTTCTGGAGCCTTTGATGGTGGTTGCCGGAGATCATGCAAACAATGATATGGCAGGAGACGAGGAGGATTCCTGGAAGAGCACCTTTGAAAAGGAAGGATATAAGGTTGAGTGCCTGCTTCGGGGGCTTGGCGAAAATGAGGATATCAGAAAGATCTATGTGGAGCATGCAAAGGCAGCCATAGAGGAGTCAAAAAAAAAAGTAAAATAGCGGGAAAAGACGAAAAGACCGAAAGGACAGACGTATCGGCATCGGGCAGCGGTCCGCTTTTTGCAAAGGACTTAAAGGACGGGGAGTATGAGATAAATGTCCGGTCAAGCTCCGATATGTTCAGCATTGAAAAATGCACCCTCAGGGTGAAGGACGGGGGTATGAACGCCGATATGCAGATGAGCGGAAAGGGCTATCTGTATGTTTTCATGGGTACGCCCGAGGACGCCGTAAAAGCGGAAGAAAAGGATTACATCAAATATACGGAAAAGGACGGGAAGCATGTTTTCACTGTTCCCGTAGAGGCCCTGGACAAAGAAACGGATTGTGCCGCCTTCAGCAAAAAGAAGGAAAAATGGTACGACAGGGTGCTGATATTTGATGCAGCTTCTCTTCCGCTTTCCGCATTTAAGGAGGGCACACTCAAAACCGTTGAAAGCCTGGGCATAAAGGACGGAGAATACAAGGTGAATGTGACTTTGGAGGGAGGCTCTGGAAAGGCATCCGTTGAAAGTCCCGCAAAGCTTGAGATAAAGGGGAAAAAGGCTACGGCAACCATTACCTGGAGCAGCCCGAACTATGATTATATGATAATAGACGGACAGAAGTATCTGCCCGTAAACAAGTCCGGGAATTCATCCTTTGAGATCCCGGTAACGGTTTTTGACAGACAGATGAAGGTGACCGCGGATACGACCGCCATGAGCAAGGCTCATGAGATCGAATACACGCTCACATTTGATTCGGGATCGGTTAAATGAAAAGAATCATTTTTTTGATTTTATTATGCATGATCATGATCACGGGATGCGCTTCCGAAAACGGAGGTGCATCCCCTGATGCAAAGAAAGGAACCTTTTGCGGCGTCGAAAAGACCGGCAGCATGGAACTTTCACATGCAAAGGAGTTTGAAGTATCTTTCTATGGAGATGAGTTTGCCCTCATCGATATAAACGGCACGGGAAGATATCTTTTGCTGAATGAGGGAAAGACCCTGCCG
>CAMVDF010000269.1 GCA_947166195.1 uncultured Lachnospiraceae bacterium | reverse complement strand
GGCCAAGCAAAGACTCGGATGCACTCCTGATATCCAGGGCGTAGTTTATGACCGACATGAAATATCCCTGAGGCACATCGGTTGAGTCCTCGCGCAGGATCATCTCATCCATTCCCATGATGGTATTGATGGGCGTCCTGATCTCATGCGACATATTTGCCAAAAATCTTGATTTGGCCGTATTCGCCTGCTCGGCCTCCTCCTTTGCCTGTCTGATCTCCTCATACTGTCTCCTGATGACGGTTCCCCGCAGCGTCCTCCAGACTATCAGTCCCACCAGCACGGCGATGAGGGCCACAAACATGACCTTCACTATGAGCAGCTCAAAGATCGCCGGTTTTTTCACCACCCTGCAGGTATCATCCTGCAGGACCTCCTTTGTTGCACTGTCCAGGATCTGTATATGGAGGGTGTAGGTGCCGTAGGCCAGACCCGTATATTCGAGTGTAGTCAGCCTGCTCCTCTCAACCGTGATACCCTCATCATTACTTCCCTCCAGATAGACCCTCATCAGGGGATTTGTCATGGAGTAATCAAGGACTGCCGGACTTATCTGTATACGTCCGGGGCCTGCCGGGATCGTATACGTACCCTTGTCATCCGGCAGAACGGGTTCGCTGTTAAAGGTGACCGATCTCACCTTGACCCTTGTCATGGAGTTTTCTTCAAAGAAATCGTTGATGTTTACCCTGCTCACGCCTGTCCTTGCGCTGATATAGAGTTCTCCGCTGCTGTCCAGGGCACTGTAGGAATTTGATGTCGGTATGCTCGTCAGGCCGTTGGCTGTTGTATACAGCCTGTAGTCCGAAACCGTATCCGAAAGCATTGCAGTCTTTGGGACGCAGTAAACGCCAAAGGATGAAAGCACCCAGAGATTGTCCTTGTTGTCAAAATAAACATCATAGTTATTATTATAGGGAAAGGATGTCACGTTTGTGATCTTTCCGTCCCTCATATATTCGATGGAGTTGGATGTGACGATCCAGTATACGCCCTTGTCCTCATCCTTTTTTATCCTCATGATGACATCGCTTGTCAGACCGTCGTCCCGTCCTATGACATTGATCTTTTTACCGTCGATGACATAGATGCCGTCTCCGTCCGTTCCCGCATAGATCAGCCCGTTATCGCCCTGGGCCACTGTCAGAAAGACCGTATTTTTTGCTCCCTCCTCAACTCCGACGGTCCTCACGATCCTTCCCCCGGCAAGCTCCGCAAGCCCCCCGTTCGTTCCTATGAGGATCGTGCCGTTCTTTCCCTCGGTCGTACATCTGACCTCATTGCTGGGAAGCCCCAGCGTTGTGGTGAAGGTTTTGATCTCGCCGTCCTTTGTATATCTCACCAGGCCATGGCTGTTTGAAAAGGTGGATATCCACAGGTTTTTTGACGAATCCTCAAAGATGCAGCGGATCCTCGCCCCTTCCATGAAGGCTGTCAGGGCATTCTCCACAGGTGTTCCGTTCACTCCGAGGATCTGCAGGCCGCTGTCCGTACCTATGTAGAGACTCCCGTTATGAAGACAGGTAGCGTTGACAACATCGGGCTTCAGTCTTTTCTGGCGGGTCAGGTCACAGAAATTGTTTGTGACAATCTTCATCACGCCCTGGGTAGATGAGGCTACCCAGATATTTCCCTGATAATCGGAGGTCTGCATTTCTATGGCACTGTTCATGGGCAGGCCGTCTACCTCCTCAAACTTCCCTTCCTCGTCAAGATACCCTAGTACCGTCGTTGATGATATCCATATCCTGCCGCAGTCATAACTGATCCAGTGGGTATTGTCTATAGGGGAGATATCCGTTTTTTTCAGGTTCTCCACCCTGTCCCCAAAGCTGCCGTAGTAAAGATTTGAGGACTCCGTGCCTATGTAGAGGTTGCCGGGATTTTCAGGATCGGCAAGGATGGTGCTTATCGTTTCTATCCCCAGATCCCTGCTGGAATAAAACTCTGTGATCCTTCCATCCTTTATCTCAAAAACAGCGCCGCTCTTTGACATACCGTAGATCCTGCCCGTGCTGTCCGACTCAAGCTTCAGTATCCTGTCCGTATTGATCCTTTCATCATCGATCACGCTGACCTTCATATCCCTGTCTATGACACATACACCCGCGGTGGTTCCGGCATAGATATTGTGGTCATTATCTTCGGCAAATACCCTGATGGATGATGAAGGAAGTCCGTCCTTGTAGGTGATGTGCGTGCTCTCCTCACCGTCTATCACCACCACGCCGTTATCATTGGTGCCTACCCAGATCCTTCCCAGGTCATCCTCAAAGAGTCCCCTGCCGCTGGTGAGGCCCTCCATGGCTCCCATCCTCTCAAAGGTTGTTCCGTCATAGCGTATGATTCCGCTGTAGCCTCCTATCCATACATAGCCTTCCCTTGAACCCAGGATGAAATTTGCATCTGAGGTGGGCAGCCCGCTTGCAGCATCATAGATCTCCGATGAATACCCCACCCCTTCGATCTGGCCTGTGACGGCATAGCCTCCGCCGGCTGTGTTTTCAGGACCTTGTTCAGGCGGCA
>CAMVDF010000268.1 GCA_947166195.1 uncultured Lachnospiraceae bacterium | reverse complement strand
CTGCGAAGTCGCTCGTCAAAATGCTGAGTGGTGATAGGATAATTACCTCGCCAATGCACTTGCCATATGTGAGCTAAAACAGTTCAAGACTGTAAGATACTTCAAAGCCAGTGGCCATATCAATGAACTGGCCAAGGCCGAGAAGCTTGGTGAGTATCCCGAGACTCTCAGCCAGATGTCATCGTATGACCTTCTTGTTGTAGATGATTTCGGGCTTATGAATCTGGATCTCGACAAATGTCGGAACCTTTTTGAGGTATTCGACTGCAGGGATCCGTACAAATCAATACTTCTGGTATCACAGATACCGGTCAATGCCTGGTATGATATCTTTTCCGATCATACCTACGCAGAGGCGAGCCTTGCTCGCGTCCTCAATGAATCATACCGTCTGGAAATGAACGGAAAGAACATGAGGAAAATTAAAGTACTCACCTGATTATACCGAGAAAATCCGGGAGCTTAAAAAATATCTGGACTTCCAGTTTGGTGAAGATATCAGAAAAAAGGTTATATAGATATCCCCGATGATACAGAGTATATAGCAAGTGTGAAAGTATGCTGAAAGTCCGGAAAGGTATCACATCACCTCTGGATATGATTCTCATTCGCTATGATTAAATTTATCTGATAGGGCGGGGAGCATTCTGGTTGCCACTACAAATCCGGTCAGCCCGGCAAAAATGCCGATCAGCATCCCTCCCGCCACATCACTCGGATAATGAACACAGCGGATGATCCTTGTGATTCCCACGATGACCGGGATGATCAGGAGAAGCCACGCCCACTTTTTCTTATCCTTGATCAGGACAGCCGCAAGAGCCGTGAATGCCGCAAAATTCAGGGATGTATGGCCGGACGGGAAGGACAGGTCATCCTCATAATTCGAGCCGGCGTTTATCCAGTGTGTCTCGTAGGTTTCCCAAAACTGGGTGTTCTGCAGTGTCACATAGGGTCTTTGCCTTCCCACGCCCGGTTTGATCAGGATGTTCACCAGAAGAAAAGCCACAAAAAAGGCAGTTACCATAGCCACTCCGCACTTTCTGGTCTTTTTCGGAAAGCAGAGGAGCAGCGAGATCACAAAATAAATGATATAGGCTGTCGTATCCCCCAGGTGCTGGCATATATCAGCTATTGCGATAGTCACTGAGTTCTGAAACTGCCAGAAAAATGTATAAACCGTAGTATCAAATCCGTAAAAAAGCTGATCCATTATCATACTTCCTTTCCCTGCATCAAATCCTGAATGTATTATGTCTTTTGATCCTGATATGATATTATAGTTTGTTTTCCGCTTTTTTTATAGTATTATTTTTATAGTTTTTATGTTCTACATATATTAAAGTATTATCAGTGGGATTTTTGTTTTCAGGAGATTTTTGAAATGGATCATTATTCGGCATCAAAGAGGAGAAGGAGACAGGTGCTGTCGGTGGTGCTCACCATCGCTATGCTTTTCGGATCTACGGTACCTGTATCGGCAGATACGCCTGACACACCGGCAGGGCAGGATGGCTACATACAGACTGCCGTTTCGGAACAGGCTGCATCAGCATCCGGGGGTACTGCCGGTGAAGGTGCCCATGATACACAGGAAGGTATCACGGACACACCGGAGAGCGGCACCGGAGCATCCGGAAACGGAGTGTCTCAGGACGAGGTTAAACCTGCTGAGGTTTCCGAAAATGCGGCTCCTGAAGACAGTACATCAGGCAATACAGTTTCAGAGGATACAGTGTCAGGCGATACGGTCTCCGGGGACAGTGTGTCGGGTGATTCGGTTTCCGAGGACTCTGCTTCGGGAAACGAAGCCGAAGAACCGGCAGGCGCGGTAACATGGGGATCGCAATACGGTCTTGATGCCGAACTTGTTGCTAATAAAATTGAAGATGGATATGAATATAAATATCCCGGAGTGTACACCGTTTCAGTTCCCTCTGCTGAGGAAGCAAACCAATCCAATAAAAAGGTAAACGGAAAGATAGAGATCGGGATACCCAGCATATCAAATAAGCGGCTTGAAACTAAGCCCACCACGGAATCCCCCGCTATCATCATGGGCGCGGCGGTTCCCTATGAGAAAAAGGTGGGTCCTACGAGCTTTAACAAAATTGATGGAGGGAAGCTCTACGCTCCCTACAGCTATTTCCGCTACCAGATCATAGAGGAGGCAAATTTAAATGGAGTGGGCGGCGTCCACAAAAAGATGTCCGGCTACGACGGAAGCTATGTGATCATAAGGCTTGATGTGAAGGATCTCGTAAGCGGCAAGGATAACGGCAGCTACCTTCATATGCAGCAAAAAAACAACAAGGCTCTCATGGTGGCCATAGGGCAGACCGTGTCCGATGATCATGCCACCTTTTCAAATATGGGCAATATGACCGGTTCATATCTGATCTCAGACAACAAGCTTGTTATGAAGGATGCTACCGGAGCATACAAAGAGGCATCCTATATCGATGTGTGCTTCATGTCCTCGGGAACGCTGGTGCAGGGCGCCGATACAGGCGCGGCCCCTGATCCGAA
>CAMVDF010000267.1 GCA_947166195.1 uncultured Lachnospiraceae bacterium | reverse complement strand
GATGTTGTCCTCGTTAAAGCCCGCCACCTTCAGCCGGTAGATGTTGTCGCCGATCTTGAGTTCCAGGATATCTCCTATGGAATAGGAACTTGAAAGGGATACGGGTATCACCGCCTGGTCTCCGTGAAATCTCCCGGCTTCCACAGACATGGTCTGCAGTTTCCTTTCATCCTCATAGGATGAAATGTCAAAGGAATACTCCGTCCAGGTCTTTTCTCCCTTGTGACGGAATTTTGCATAGCTGCTCAGGAATTTGTCGGATTCGTACCCTTTGCAGTCAGGATTGCCTTTTATTATCTCAGCAAGCTTGTTCTCGGCAGGCTCATTGTCGGAGATGAGGATCAGGATGTCGGATGCGTTTATCATCTCCATCACGCTGTCCACGACCCTGCCCGTGCCCACCAGAAAAGAAGCACTGATAAAGATCAGTGCCGCAGAGATCAGTGTCAGGATGAAAAAGGTGATCATGTCTCCCTTTTGCTTTCTGATATTGTTTTTTGCCAGAAAATAATAACGGTACATCCTACCACCCCATATCCTGAAGAAACTCCTTCAGTCTCCTGTGACGCTCCCTTGCCTTTTCAAGATCCGGATTGCTCTCGTCCTTGTAATTTCCCGCATAGGGCCCAAGCTCCACCTCATCGGAGATCACGCCGTCTGAAAGATAGATTATCCTGTTGCCCCTCTCCGCCGCCGCAAGTGTATGGGTGACCATGACTATGCTCTGACCCTCTGCATTCAGATCGGATAATATATCCAGCACGTTTTGCGTATTCTGTGAATTGAGCGCTCCCGTGGGTTCATCCGCATAGAGCACCTCGGGACTGTTGATGACTCCGCGCACAACGGCAACTCTTTGCTGCATGCCTCCCGACATCTGGGTCGGAAACTTGTCACAGTCGCCGTCCCCGATCTCAACCCTTTTCAGAAGCTCCCTGGCTCTTGCAGCAAGCTCTTTGCGGTTATTATGGCGAAGCAGCCCCACTACCATAATGTTGTCAAGGGCGCTCATGCTGTCGTTAAGGTAGTTTTGCTGGAAGACAAACCCCACATGGTCCCGCCTGAAAAGAGCCAGCTTGTCGTTGTCAAAGTCAGTGATACCGGTCTCTTTCCCGTCTGCTGTCTCATATATGATGGTTCCCGAGGTCGGATGGTCCATGCCGGAAAGGGCATAGAGAAGGGTGCTTTTGCCGGATCCGGAGTTTCCCATGATCACGGTGAAATCCCCCTGATAGATCTCGATATCGAGGTTTTTGAGCACCTGCTGCTCAACACTTCCCGTTATGAAGGATTTGCAAAGATCCTTTGTATAGAGGATCCTCTTTTTTTGTGCCTGAATCATTTTGCCTTCACCTTCTGGCCGTCCTTCAGTTCCGCGCTTTCATCCCAGCCGACAATGTCGCCTTCTGAAAGACCTTCAAGGATCTCTGCCATATCGTCATTTTTCGCGCCCACCTTCACATCGCGCTTTACGGCCTTATTATCCTCTATAATAAATACATAGTTGCTGTCATCCTCACTGCAGAGCGCATCTGTAGGGATCTGCAGGGTGGAGGATACCATGGCTGTCATGACCTTTGTTTTTGACTCAATGCCGAGGATGATGTCATCATCGGGTTCGTCAAGCTTCATCTCAACCCTGATGCCCGGGGTGGATCCGTCATCGCTGGTCTTCTTTTCTATCCTTGTCACATGGCAGATGTAGTCCTTATTCTTGATATGAGCAGTGGCGGACTGGCCTTCCTCGATGTTGATGATGTCATACTTGTTCACATAGCAGACGACGGCGGTATCCGAAAGAGACTGCACCTGCACAAGCTCCTGGCCTTCAGTCACCCGGCATCCCTCCGATACCGAAAGCTTTGTCACCACTCCGTCAAATTCCGCCCTGATGCCCTTTGAGGCTGTTTCATAATCCTTGATCTTTGCTTCGTTTTCAAGGTCATCCAATGCCTTGACTGCCTCCGTCTTTTCCTTCGCTCCCTGAGTCTGAATGTTTAACTGCGTTGAAGCCTTCTGACTTTCCATGACGGATTTCTTTTCCCTGTATGTCGTCATCAGAAACTCAAGGTAGTTGAGCTCCTCCTGTCTTTTGACTATCTCGGGATCATACTGCATGTCATACTGGTTTTTTGCGATCTCCTTCTGGATGTTGTCCCTCGCCTTTTGCACATCCTTCGGATCGTCATCCTCCCCTACCGTGCAGCAGGCCAGATCTGCCTGAAGCTGTGCGTTGCGTGCAGCAAACTCCGCCTGCCTGTCGGTGAGGATCTTTCTCGTCACCGTGATGACCGCCTCCGCATGGTTTATCTGTGCCTCAAGCCCGGCTATGGAGTTTTTGGCCTCTCCCAGAAGATTCTCCATCCTCTCTCCGGTCTGGGTGCTGTCATCATAAGTTCCCTGATCTATGGCAGCGTCAAGCTGCGCCTGGGTCTGCTCCTTTACAAGCTCATCGGTATCATATGAAACGAGCAGGTCGCCCTTTTTGACAAAGTCGCCTTCCTTCACCTTCACCGAACCGACCCGGCCGTCTATCCTTGAAAAATAAGTTCTCTCATTCAGACTTTCGACC
>CAMVDF010000266.1 GCA_947166195.1 uncultured Lachnospiraceae bacterium | reverse complement strand
GTTAATTTCAGATTTCATTTTTTTAGTCATTTCATCTAATTTAAATCTCAGAACAATGCATAAACGAGATCCTCTGGATCTGGCAGAAAAAGTCAAATAATATAAACGACCTGGATGCCCATATCTGGGATGAATGGGCTGATGAGCAGGGCTCCATAGGAAAGGCCTACGGATACCAGCTTCAGGTAAAGCACAGATACAAAGAAGGCGAATTTGATCAGGTCGACAGGGTTATCTACGATCTGAAAAACAACCCGTTTTCCAGGCGGATCATTGCGAATATGTATGTGCACCAGGATCTCCACGAGATGGCTCTGTACCCCTGCGCATATTCCATGACCTTCAATGTGACCGAAAACAAAGAGACCGGCGCGCCTGTATTAAATGCCATACTGAACCAGAGATCAAGCGATGTTCTGACCGCAAACAACTGGAATGTGGTCCAGTACTCGGTCCTCGTTCATATGCTTGCACAGGTCTGCGGCATGGAGGCGGGAGAGCTTGTCCATGTGATAGCCGATGCGCATATTTACGACAGGCATGTTCCCATAATAAAAGAGCTCATCGAAAGGCCCATGTATCCGGCCCCGGTCTTTCATATCAATAAGGATATAAAGGATTTTTATGATTTTACGGTTGACGATTTTGAGCTTACGGACTATAAATACGGAGAACAGGTAAAAAACATCCCGGTAGCCATCTGATATCGGAATCGTTTCACATCCCCGCTGGCCGGGGATGTTGACTTTACATTATTATGAAAAAACGAAAGGAGGTGATGATAAATGGCTGAAAAAGAGGAAAAAAATGTCATACTGGACAGAGGCGTGATCTCTCCCATGCTTGAAAGCCTCAAGCCGGAAGAGCTCTACGAAGGACTCGAATACAAGCTGAAAAAGAATCATCCCTCCGATGACATATCGGTGATAAAAAGAGCCTGCGATCTGGCAGTGAAAGCGCACAACGGACAGCTGCGCAGATCCGGGGAGCCGTTTATCGTCCATCCTTTGAGCGTTGCCATCATACTTGCCGATCTGGAGATGGACAAGGAGACCATAGCGGCCGGCCTGCTCCACGACGTGGTGGAGGATACGGATATATCCTTTGAGGAGATCAAAGAACAGTTCGGGGAAGAGATCGCAAGGCTTGTTGACGGTGTCACGAAGCTTTCAAAGCTTTCCTATCACGGCAACAAGATGGAGTTTCAGGCCGACAATCTCAGAAAAATGTTCCTTGCCATGGCAAAGGACATCAGGGTCATCATCATCAAACTCGCTGACAGACTTCACAATATGAGGACGCTGAAGTATCAGAGCGTCGAAAAGCAGATCGAGATAGCAAGGGAGACTCTTGACATTTATTCCCCCATTGCACAGAGGCTCGGTATA
Organism: uncultured Lachnospiraceae bacterium; assembly: GCA_947166195.1. Classification (GTDB taxonomy): domain Bacteria; phylum Bacillota; class Clostridia; order Lachnospirales; family Lachnospiraceae; genus NK4A144. The sequence goes on along the minus strand of CAMVDF010000266.1, from coordinate 1,196 downwards.
TCAAAGCTCAAGGTCGAGCTTGACGATCTGTCGCTGAAATATCTGCAGCCGGACATCTACTATGATCTGGTGGACAAGATCGCCGCAAAAAAGAGCGAAAGAGAGAGGATAGTCCTCGATATCGTAAATGAAGTGCAGCATCACATGGATGAAGCCGGTATAGAGGCCAAAGTCGACGGCAGGGTCAAGCACTTCTTTTCCATTTACAAAAAAATGGTAAATCAGGGAAAGACCCTGGATCAGATATATGATCTTTTTGCCGTCAGGATCTATGTGGATTCCGTCAAGGACTGCTATGCGGCCCTGGGTATCATACATGAGATGTATATGCCCATGCCCGGACGGTTCAAGGATTACATAGCCATGCCAAAGCCCAATATGTACCAGTCGCTTCACACGACTCTCATAGGGCCAAACGGTATCCCGTTTGAGATCCAGATCAGGACCTACGAGATGCACAGAGTGGCTGAGTACGGTATTGCCGCTCATTGGAAATACAAGGAATCAAGCGACGGAAAAACTCCCGACATGAAGGAAGAGGAAAAGCTGTCATGGCTTCGTCAGATCCTTGAATGGCAAAAGGACATGTCGGACAATACCGAATTTCTGGACATCATAAAGGGCGACCTGAACCTGTTTTCGGATCAGGTATACTGCTTCACTCCCGGAGGAGATGTCAAGACTCTGCCATCCGGTTCAACCCCCGTGGATTTTGCCTACAGCATACATTCGGCGGTGGGAAACAGGATGATAGGCGCAAAGGTCAACGGAAAGCTGGTCAATATAGACTACAGGATAAATAACGGCGACCGTATAGAGATCATCACATCGCAGAATTCCAGAGGTCCCAGCCGGGACTGGCTTTCCATAGTCAAAAGCACCCAGGCCAGGTCAAAGATAAATGCATGGTTTAAAAATGAGCTGAAGGAAGACAATATAGTAAAGGGAAAGGAAGCTTTCCACGAATACTGCAGGGCTCATGCCATCCAGGTTACGGATATCATGAAGCCAGAGTATGTGGAGGCGGTGCTCAAAAGATACGGCTTCAGGGAATGGGATGCGGTTTATGCCGCCATCGGCCACGGAGGTCTCAAGGAGGGACAGGTCGTCAACAGGATGCTCGAGGCCTATGAAAGAGACCATTCAAAGAGACTCTCGGATGAGGAAGTCATCAGTGAGATAGAGGAGCAGAGCAA
>CAMVDF010000265.1 GCA_947166195.1 uncultured Lachnospiraceae bacterium | reverse complement strand
CCAGAATCGAAGCTGCCAGAGCTGCTTTGAAAGATGCCGCAGAAAAGTTCCAGGCCGTTGCCGCCGACAAGACGGACGACCTTAAGGGATTTGCCACGGTCGCTTTCAAGAGTCTGAAGGCAGGTCTGGAAGAGGCCAAGAAGACCTTTGATCAGGAGAAAAAGTAAGTCATCACTTTTAGAGCTGATGAAAGAATAAGATGAATGAAAAGCACGTTCCGGTTTTCGGGACGTGCTTTTGATTGATGAAACCGGTCAGGGACGCCAGTCCGAAGAGAGAAAACAGGCTCTGATCAGCCGCCGGCAGGGAGGTAAATAAAGAAAGCAGCGTCAGAAAGACTCTTGTCATGCGCGCAAAAGTATTGTAAAATGACAAAAAGAGATCTCAGAAGGAGATGACCAGATTGAAAGCACTGACCATGTTCTATCTCGAAGACTGCGGCTACTGTGCCAAGGCGCGCAAAGCGCTGGAGGAACTGTATGAAGAGAATCCAGCTTATCGGGAAGTGCCGATTCAGATGATTGAGGAATCCCGGGAGCCGGAACTGGCGGACCAGTATGACTATTACGCCGTGCCGAGCTTCTTTGACGGAAAGGAAAAGCTTTTTGAAAAGTCCGCAAAAAAGCTTCGTATCAGACCGGAAAAGATAGAGGATATACGGATAATAAAAAAGTCCGTGGATGCCAGAAACAGGGGAAATATCCTGGATGTCTATTCCGTTGAGGTAAAGATGTTTTTGTCTTTGAAAAGGGAAGAGGAGCTGGTAAAAGGGCTTTGTGACAGGAATGTAAGCCTCTACGAGAAAAAAAGATATGATCCCGTGTTTAAGGACAGGATACTTCCCCAAAAACGACCGGTGATCGCAGGCTTCGGACCGGCAGGGATCTTTCTTTCATACCTTCTTTCAAAAAACGGTTTTTCACCGGTCGTCATCGAAAGGGGAAAAAGCGTTGAAGGACGCAAAAAAGACATTGAGGAGTTTTTCAGGACGGGAAGGCTTGACCCCGATTCAAATGTGCAGTTCGGGGAAGGAGGAGCCGGGACCTTTTCCGACGGAAAGCTCAACACCCTCATAAAGGATGTGGAAGGCAGGGGGGCTTTTGTTCTGAAAACCTTTGCGGACCATGGTGCAAATGAGGATATACTGACTGATTCAAAGCCGCATATCGGAACGGATATCCTGTCAGAGATCATCCCGTCCATCAGGGAGGAGATAATACAAAACGGAGGAGAAGTCAGGTTTGATTCCACACTGACGGGATTTGAGATCAAAAACGGCAGGGTAGCTGCGGTGATCATAAACGGGAGCGAAAGGCTTGAAACGGATGATCTGTTTCTCTGCATCGGACACAGCGCCAGAGATACCTTTCGAATGCTTTTTGAAAACAGTGTGGATCTTGAACCCAAGCCTTTTGCGGTCGGTGTCAGGGTGGAGCATGAAAGAAGCCACATCGATGAGGCACTTCATCGAGAAAAAGCAAACTACAGGCTGACTCACAAATGTGATGACGGACGCGGGGTATATACCTTTTGCATGTGCCCGGGAGGGCAGGTGATAAATGCTTCAAGCGAGGAAGGACACCTTTGTGTGAACGGCATGAGCTTTTCAAAACGGGACGGACGAAATTCAAATTCGGCGGTAGTCGTGACTGTGACACCGGATGATTTCGGAGGCGAGATCGATGATCCTTTAAGAGGAGTGTCCTTTCAAAGAGAACTTGAAAGAAAGGCCTTTGCTCTCTGCAACGGAAAGATACCGTATGAAAGATACGGTGATTTCCTTGAAGGCAGCAAAAGGGTCACCGAAGGAAGGATCAGGCCGTCATGTGAATCATCTTTCGGATTTGCCGATCTTCGAAGCATCCTGCCGGACTTTGTAGCAGCTGATATCATCGAAGGCATGGAAGCCTTCGGGAAAAAGCTTTATGGCTTTGATGATCCGGATACCCTCCTTGCCGGTATCGAAAGCAGGACCTCAAGTCCGGTCCGCATCAAAAGGAATGAAAATTTTGAATCAAACATCAAAGGACTGTACCCCGTAGGGGAAGGGGCAGGATATGCAGGAGGCATCATGAGCGCCGCCATCGACGGCCTTCGATGCGGTGAGATATACATGAAGAAAACGATTCCCTCAACGGGAGACTGACAAATACTTAAGCTGAAGTGTACAACACAGGCGCGAGCAGGGGGCGCTGAATGTCCAGTGGACATTCGTTTAGCGCCGACCGAAGCGGAGCGTAGAACCCCGTGCCGAGCACCGTAAGGAGCGCAAGGCATGGGAGGTGACCTGCGGGAGCCTGTTCAATAAATTGTATAAAAATAGGAGTTCAACATGCGAGACACAATAAAAAACTGCAAGAAGATAGTGGTCAAGATCGGCTCATCCTCCATCACGCATAAGGAGACCGGCGGAGCCGACCTCATCCGCCTTGAAAAACTGGTGAGAGAACTCACCGACCTTCACAGTGCCGGTCACGATGTCATCCTTGTATCCTCCGGAGCCATATCGGTGGGAGTCAAGGCCGCAAACATCAAGGATATCTATTATGACGGCAGGGGAAAAAGCCATGACGACGGCCCCGATGAAAAGCTGAAGATCAAGCAGGCCTGCGCAGCCATCGGTCAGGCCAGACTCATGATGATATACCAGAAACTCTTTGCCGAATACAACCAG
>CAMVDF010000264.1 GCA_947166195.1 uncultured Lachnospiraceae bacterium | reverse complement strand
GAGGCAAGCCTTCCCTTTGACAAAAGGCGCGGGGGCTTCGTCATGGGAGAGGGCGCCGGCATCCTGGTGCTTGAAGAATATGAGCATGCAAAAAAGCGCGGCGCAAAGATATATGCGGAGATTACAGGCTACGGCAATACCTGCGATGCCTATCACATCACCGCTCCGGATCCCGAAGGCTACGGCGCGATGCGTGCCATCAAGCTTGCAAAGGAGGAGGCAGGTATCACCGATTCGGATGAGATCTACATCAACGCCCACGGTACCGGAACCCACCTCAATGATGCCATGGAGACAAAGGCCATCAAGGAGGTATTCGGACAAAAGGCTTACTCGATCCACATCAGCTCCACCAAGTCCATGACCGGTCATATGCTCGGGGCAACTGGAGCGGTTGAGGCCATAGCAACTGTCATGGCTTTGGATACGGGCATCATTCCGCCCACCATAAACTACAAAGAAAAGGATGAAGAGTGCGATCTGGACTATACGCCGAACAAAGCTGTGGAAGCACCCGTAAATGCAGCCCTTTCATCCTCTCTGGGCTTTGGCGGACACAATGCCTGCGTGGCATTCAGGAAAGCGGAGTGAGCATATGAACAGGGAAGAGATCAAAAAGATACTGCCCCACAGAGAGCCCATGCTCCTCGTGGATGAGGTAAACTTAAACGATGACGGCTCCGCCACGGGCTACTACAAGGTAAAAGGAGACGAGTTTTTCCTGCAGGGACATTTCCCGGGAAATCCCATAGTGCCGGGTGTGATCCAGTGTGAGATGATGGCCCAGTCAGCCTGCGCCATGTTTGAGGATCAGATGCAGGAGGGCAATCTGGCCGTATATACAGGTCTTGACAAGGTACGTTTCAGAGGTATGATCCGTCCCGGAGACCTCGTAAAGATCGACACAAAGATATTGAAGTCATCGCATCCTCTCTATGTTCTCCACGGAGAGGTGACGGTTGACGGAAAGAAATGCATGAGCGGAGATTTTTCCTTCGCCATAGTAAAAGATGACGGAGAGAAAAAATAATATGTCCGAGATTTTTGAAAAGTATTACAAAGAGATCACTGACGAGAGCGGCAAAGTTGTCCGGATAGAATCATCTATTCCGGATGACTTTAATTTTGCCTATGATGTGATGGATGTGCTCTCTGAGGAGATGCCTGACGAACTGGCTCTGCTTCACAAAAGCGCCGAAGGCCTTGAAAAGAGATTTACCTACGCCGATATCAGGCGCCTGACGGACAAGGCGGCAAATGCATTGACGGATGCGGGACTGAAAAAAGGCGACAGGATATTGCTGCTCTTAAAAAGGCGTTATGAATTCTGGATAGCCATTCTTGCCATCCACAAGATAGGAGCGGTTGCCGTGCCCACCTCCCATATGGTATCGGTGGATGATATCAGGGAGAGGGTAATAAAGGCAAAGGCCCGTGCAGTTATCTGTGCCAACAGTGAGCAGATCTGCACCAGGGTGGCGGATGCCGTTGCCGGCAGGAATGTGCTGAAGATCAAGGTGGGAGAACCCTTCAACAATTTCCTTGATTTTGACGAGATGGTGGAAAAGGCCGGCGAAAAATTTAACAGGATAGAAACAAAGGTGACGGATGACATGTCCATGTTTTTCACCTCCGGCACCAACGGATCGCCAAAGGCTGTCATACATGATTTTTCATATCCCGTTGCCCATATCTATACCGCAAAGAACTGGCACGGCGTCAAAAAGGGAGGTCTTCATCTGACGGTCGCCGATTCCGGCTGGGCCAAGTCTTCCTGGGGCAAGCTCTACGGGCAGTGGTTCATGTGCTGTGCCATCATGGTCTATGATTATGAGCAGTTCTACGCACAGGATATGTTAAAGCTTCTTCAGGACGAGAGGATCACTTCCTTTTGTGCTCCTCCGACCATTTACAAATATTTCGTGCTGGAAGATCTGACAAAGTTTGATCTCTCAGCTCTTGAAAACGTTACCACAGCCGGGGAGGCCATGCCCATAGAAGTAACGGAAAAATTCACCCGCATGACGGGACTTGTGGTGAGGGAAGGCTTCGGACAGACGGAGACCGGACTTCAGATATGCACTCCCGTGGGTGATCCGGGAAGGACAGGCTCCATCGGAAAGGGTTCGCCTCTTTACTGTCTTGATGTTGTGGATGAGGACTTAAACAGTGTGAAGCCGGGAGAAGAGGGTGAGATCATTATCAGAAAGACGGACGGCAAAAGGCCGTTGGGAGTGTTCTCCGGATATCTTGATGATGATGAGCTTTATGAGGAACTCTGGGAAGGCGGAGTCTACCACACAAAGGATATCGCAAAGCGTGATGAGGACGGTTATTTTTATTATGTCAGCAGAAATGATGATGTCATCAAGTCCAGCGGCTACCGTATAGGACCCTCCGAGGTGGAGGATATCCTCATGAAGCATCCCGCAGTCTTTGAGTGCGCCGTCACGGGCTATCCCTCAAAGAGGAGAGGGTACATAGTCAAAGCGACCATTGTCCTCAACAAGGGCTTTAAGGAGGACGGCACTCTTGCCACCAAGCTTCAGGAGTTTGTGAAGCAGAATGCCGCCATCTACAAGTATCCCAGGATGATCCGCTTCGTAGACTCGCTGCCCCACACCTCGAACGGAAAGATCAGCCGGGCCGCCATCCGCAAGGCAGACCGCGAGGAATTCGAAAGATCAAAATAGT
>CAMVDF010000263.1 GCA_947166195.1 uncultured Lachnospiraceae bacterium | reverse complement strand
ATAGTATGCACAAGATCCTTAGTCTTGCTCGTCTGCCAGTTCCGACACTTCCGCGAACCTTTGCGCCGCTTACCCGCAACGCAAGTGCTATAATATCATTTCAGAAAAAATCTGTCAACAAAAAAATAAAATCAGGCGGGGACAGGGGGACGGTTCTTCTGTCTCGTGAAAAACCAAGACAGAAGAACCGTCCCCGCTGTCCCGCCTGTCTCAATGAAGTGATGCTCCGTTTGTCTTTATCACATTTTTGTACCAGAAGGCCGAGTCCTTGAGGATGCGGTTCTCATTTCTGTAGTCAACGTAAACGAGACCGAAGCGAGGATCATAACCCTCAGCCCATTCGAAGTTGTCCATTATGGACCAGTAATGATAGCCCAGAACCTCCACTCCGTCATCGATGGCCTTTTCAAGCTGAAGGAGGTAACGGTTCATATAGTCGATCCTCTGCGGATCATGGACCTTTCCGTCAAGGGATACGCCGTCAAGATTTGCCATGCCGTTTTCCGTTATCATCACAGGCTTCCCGTATCTTTCAAAGAGAAATTTCGGAGAGTAATAAAGCACCCTCGGTGTGATGTTCCAGCCCAGTGAGTTTCTCGGGCTTCCAGGGTATGAGTACTCATCATACCTGTACTCATAATCAAGAGGTCCATAAGCTGAGGATGCATGATAAACATTAAAGCCGTAAAAATCAAGGGGAGCCGATATCAGTTCCCATTCATCCTTTGAAAACCTTGGAAGATCCTCACCGAAAAGTTCCTCTGCCTCCACAGGAAATCTCCCTAAATGTATGGGATCTCCCCACCATGCATTTGAGTGGGAATAATTATTTTCATCAATTGAAAATGATTTTTTCCTGGCTTCCTCAACCGCATCGGGCGAATCATTTTCGGGAACAAAGACAGGTCCCGTGGGAGCCATGCCGACCTCCACTTCCCTCTTTGCATTTTCACGGATGGTCTTTACCGCCCTGCCGTGTGCCAGAAGGATGTTGCGGGTGATGGTCATCATTTCCTTTGTGGAAACCTTTTCAAAGGGTGCGTGATATCCTCTGTGATATCCGCCTCCCGCAAAGATCTGGGGTTCATTAAAGGTAATGAAAAATCCCACTCTGTCTGAAAGAGCATCCACGATAACCTTCACATACTCCGCAAACCATTCGGGGCTTTCATCATTTTTCCATCCGCCCTTTTCATATAAAGCCATGGGAAGATTCCAGTGATACAGGGTCACAAGCGGTTCGATCCCCGCCTGCAAAAGGAGGTCAACGATATCCGAATAAAACTTCAGACCCTTTTCGTTTACCTTTCCGGTGCCCTCAGGAAGGACTCTGGGCCAGCTGATGGAAAAACGGTAACTCTTTAATCCTAGTTCCTTCATCAACGCGATATCTTCCCTGTAACGGTGATAATGATCGCAGGCGACATCACCGTTGTCACCGTGCTTTACCTTTCCCTTTTCATGAGAAAAGTGATCCCATATACCTTCTCCTTTTCCGTCCTCCCTGTATGCTCCTTCAATCTGATACGCAGCTGAGGCTGCGCCCCACAAAAAATCCTTTGGAAACATCTGTTCCTCCTTACATAATAATACTGCCACACCAAAGAGGTATGGCAGTATGTGATAGCAATCCGTTTACGCTTATCTTACTTCTTTGCAGCTGCCGTCTTTTTTGCTGCAGCGGGCTTCTTTGCTGCGGTTGTCTTTTTTGCTGCTGCAGGTTTCTTTGCTGCCACTGTCTTTTTTGCAGCGGGCTTCTTTGCTGTAGCAGACTTCTTTGCAGCCGGTTTTTTTGCTGCAGGTTTCTTTGCAGCGGGCTTCTTTGCTGCGGGTTTCTTTGCAACCATTCCGGCCTTTACCTTGTACTCAAGCTTGTCGATCTTTGATGCTTTCATGCCGTCTCCGGATGCTCTTCCGTCAGAAAGGAGTTCGGTATAGCTGACCTCTCCTGCCGTGATAGCAAGAATATCCTCTGCAGAAGCAGTTACCTTGATATCATTATCCTTGTACTCGTAAGGCTGAACATCGATGACGCCATCCTTTACCTCTGCATAGAAAGCGCCCTCGCCTTCGCCGGTGATATCAAACTGTACAGCTACGTGGTCTCCGACCTTTCCTGCATCTGCCTTTTTCAGATTGGCTTTTGCCTTCTTTACAACTTCTTCAAATTTCATATCCATCTCCCTCTTATTAAATAAAGAAATACTGTGTTGATATGAGACGATTCTATATTATATGAAAAAAAAATTCAATAGTGTTTATGCCGATTTCTGTGTTTTTTGTCTGCGGCGGATGTTTTTTTGACAGGCCTCACATCACTTCTATCCGTTCCAGATGAGACCGAGCATTGTTATATCATCAAACTGCGGAGCCTCTCCGGTAAAGTCATCCACATCCTTCTTTACGGACTTTAACAGCGTTTCAACATCAGCGTCCGGCTCTCTGTTCAGCGATTCGAGCATGCGCTCCGGTCCGAAAAGTTCATCATTGATATTGGTTGCTTCCGGAACACCATCGGTGTAAACATAGAGTGCATCTCCCGGATGAAGTTCGAATTCATGCTCCCTGAATCTGATGCCCTCCATGGTCGCAACCGCAGGTGAATGACGGTAGATCGAAAGCTCCCACTTTCCTCCCGCGCGTTTAATCGCCGGATGCTCGTGTCCTGCGTTTGCCGCGATCCCCTTTCCCGTCGAGATCTCAACGA
>CAMVDF010000262.1 GCA_947166195.1 uncultured Lachnospiraceae bacterium | reverse complement strand
CTCTTTGCAGTTTTTTATGAGCCTGTCTTCAAGTTCATCCTTTTCCTCAAGCAGTCTTTCGCGCAGCGTCTCGATATCCGACAGCCTGTCAAGCTCGCTCTTTTTTTCCTCAAGACTTTTGGCTATGTCATCAAAGGTATCACCGTATTTGGCTTTCAGCCGGTTAATAAGATCAAGTCTTTTTTCGACCCTCTCAAACTCTTCCCTCGAAAAATCGGAATTTGCCAGGTATCCCGCGGCATCCTTTGAAAAATCACCGAGAAGGGATTCTATCTCCGAAAGCTGGGTGCACAGCCTGTCCGTTTCCTCATCCATACCGCTTATCTCTGACAGGGCCGCGGTTCCCCGCCCCACCAGGCTGATGGCGCTGTCCTTTGCATCGGCGCTTACCATAATAAGGGCATCATTTACCGCTCCGGTCAGCTTTTCGGAATTTTTGTATTTGTCATAAACCTCCTCAAGTTCGTCATCCTCGCCCTCCTTCAGACGGGCCTTTTCTATCTCTTCTATCTCAAACTTCAAAAGGTCCACCTGCCTGGTCCTGTCTCTTTCATCAACGGGTCCCTCCTCAAGCTCATGCCGAACCTGCAGCAGCCTTGAATAGTCCTTTTTGATCAGTGACAGACCCTCCTCGAGCTCGCGGGATGCGTAGCTGTCGAGGATCTTCATGTGGTTTCTTTTGTACAGCAGCGACTGGTGCTCATGCTGTCCGTGGATATCAAGCATCATCTCGGACACGGTCTTTAATGTGGAGGCCGTCACGGTCTGGGAATTGATGCTTGCGATGCTTCGCCCGTCACGGATGGTGCGCCGCAGGATCACGAGTCCGTCCTCCTCCACGGGGACCTCAAGACCTTTAAGGATCTCCTCCTGGTTTTTATTATCCAGAGAAAAGACAAGCTCGATACGGGCTTCCTTTTCGCCGGTCCTGACTATGTCCTTTGTGGCGCGGCCGCCGAGGGCCAGACTGATGGAGCCTATAATAAGGGATTTTCCGGTTCCGGTCTCGCCTGTCATGATATTTAATCCGTCGGAAAAGAAAACCTCGGATTCCTTGATCAGGGCAAGATTTTTCACATTGAGGCTTATTAGCATTTATTATCTCCTTTTAGAGTTCAATGTCAGGGATCACACTATTGGAATTTGTCATGCAGTACTGTCAGGAAGCTGTCGTCTTTCAGCCTGACGAGCTTTGTGGTCTTTGAAGAGCGCACGATGAGTATCTCGTCTTTTTCGGACATGGGAACGGATATGTGGCCGTCGAAGTTTGCGTAGACCTCGTAGCCTTCGGCGCTGATCCGGATCCTGTCCTTTGCGGAAAAGACCGTGCTCCTGGAGTTGATGGTATGCGGGCAGATCGGGGTGATGATGATCATCTCGGACATGGGTTCCACTATGGGGCCGCCCGCCGACATGGAATATGCGGTAGAGCCCGTGGGTGTGGCCACTATCATTCCGTCCGCCCAGAAATCATAGAGGAACGAGTCATTTATGTAACCCTTGTAGTTTACTACCCTCATCTCCCCGCCGCGGTGTATGACGATATCGTTCAACGACCTGTTCTTGTCGTGATTTGGCGCCCCCGGAGTGATTACCTCCCCGCTTATCATCATCCTTTCCTCTATTTTGTAGCGGCCTTCGATGAGGTCGGTAAGTGACTTATTTATGTTAACCTTTTCGACATCGGCCAGATAACCTATCCTGCCGAGATTAATGCCGAGCAGCGGCAGGTCCAGATCTGCGGTGTCGTGTGCCGCCTGGATCATGGTTCCGTCTCCGCCAAGCACTATGACACAGTCGGTATCTTTGGGTATCTTGTTTTCGTCGGTGTAGTTTGTTCCGGTGCTCACATCCGCGATATGGGTGAAAAAGGACAGACCACGGGAACGGAAAAAATCCTCGATCTTCCTCGTGACCTCGAGATCCTCATCCCTTGTGGAGTTTGTTATTATATAGAAACTCTTCATGTATCCAGCCTTTCGTGGGCCATCTGCACCGTCTCGGATATGGGATATTCAAGGCTTTTTACCTCCTTGAATATGCTTTTGCTGTCCTTTGACAGATACAGCAGGTATGCTATGTTTCCCTCGGGACCCTTTATGGGTGAATAATCAAGACCCTTCACGGTGAAATTGCATTTCACGGCCATGTCGATCACATTTGAGATGACCTCCTCGTGGATCAGTTTGTCCCTGACCACGCCCTTTTTGCCGACCTGCTCGCGGCCTGCCTCAAACTGCGGTTTTATTAAGCAGACCATCTGTGATACATCGGAGAGTACCTCGTAGGCCACGGGAAGTATGAGGCCCAATGAAATGAAGGAGACATCCACTGTGGCAAACTCCGGCCTTTCCTCTATGTCCTCAGGTTTGACATAGCGGAAGTTGGTCTTTTCCATGCATACGACGCGCTCGTCCGTGCGAAGCTTGTAGTCAAGCTGGCCGTAGCCCACATCCACGGCGTAGACTTTTTTTGCGCCGCGCTGGAGCATGCAGTCGGTAAAGCCCCCGGTGGAGGCGCCGATGTCCATGCAGATCTTTCCTTCGGGCTCTATCCCGAAAACCTCCAGGGCTTTTTCAAGCTTCAATCCCCCGCGGCTTACATAGCGGAGCTTTTTTCCGCGGTATTCTATTTGTGCGCTCCTGCTTATGTTGCAGCCGGGCTTGTCTTCCCTGACACCGTCCACATATACGCTGCCTTCCATTATCATGGCGCGGGCG
>CAMVDF010000261.1 GCA_947166195.1 uncultured Lachnospiraceae bacterium | reverse complement strand
GTTCATCCCGGGCATCTCATAATCAAGAAGTATCAGATCCGGCCTGTTGTGCTTGAGATATTTGAGGGCGCCGGCGCCGGAGCGCTCACATTCCACATCATAGTCCTCCGAAAGCCACCTTACCATAATGGAGAGAAAATCCGTATCGTCATCGATCACAAGGATCGTCTTTGTACGAAGATACTCGGACTGATGGTAATAGTACTCATACATATCCGCAGCCATCCTGTCAAGATCGATGGGACGCGGATATACGGAGGCTATATAGTCCTTTTCATATATGGAAAGGGCCACATCTATATCCATGGGATCGCCCGCAAGACACAGGGTTTTATTATCATCATGGCACATCTCGGCAAGGAGATGGCTCACAAGCCTGATATGGTCATTGAGCCCGGTCGGATAATAAAGCCAGATATTTGAATCGGCGCGGTGGTTCAGTATGATCTCGGGCACATCCGCGATCTGGATGACCCTGAAGCCGTCGCTTTCAAGGCAGTTGACGATGCCTCTTCCGACGATACCGTACTCATCTCCTCCCACGAACATGACGACCTGCTCAAGCATACCCTGCTGCTCCTGCTTTTTTTCGTCTCCGGCTTCTTCGGGTTCTGCCGTCACGGGCATACTCCCGTCAATCAAAGGCCTGAGCTTTGGCAGGATGCTGCGGTATTCATCAAGCAGGGCCGCGGTTCCCGTGTGGATCACATCATATTCGCCGTGATTGCCGGCATATTCCAGGTCGGCGGCACGGTCTGCAACGGTGACGGCACCTATGAGCCTGGCCACGCTCTTCAGGGAATGGACCCTCAGTATATACATTGGCCAGTTCTCTTCTTTTTCAAATCTTTCGATGTCTGAGGCCTTGTCATTGATGGAGCCTGCAAAGACAGTGAGGGTATCGATATAATCGGAAGCCGATTTGCAGTGCTCTATGCCTGACATGAGGTCAAGCTTTGTGACATGCTTTAACCACGACGGCAGGGAGGCAAGCTCCTTTTCCTTTTTCTTTTTTTCCTCATCATCCTGAGGGATCTCGTAGCCCCCGTCCGGTAGGAATCTTTCAAGTATGGCGTTCAGATCCTTCTGGTCTGCCGGCTTTATGAGCACGTCGGCAAACCCGGCCGCCTTGTACAGTCCGATATTGCTCCGTCCTGCTTCGGCTGTATGGCAGATGACGGGGGTCTCCTTTCCCGTGTGCATGAAGATCTGCTTGAGCTCCTCAAGCGTCTCTATCCCGTCAAAATCGGGCATGTGATGATCAAGCAGGATCAGATCATAGGTATTCTCCCTGCAAAGCTCCAGGCACTTCTGCCCGCTTTCCGCAAGGTCGCAGGAAACACCCATGGCCGAAAGGGCAGACGACAGTATGATGCGGTTTACCTGCATGTCGTCCACGATCAGAATCTTTGCCTTGTCTATATTAAAATCATTATCGCCGCGCAAAGCCATACGCTTGTCTCCTTTTTTTAAGGGGAATGATATCCGGCTTCGTTTTTATTATAAATACTTTATCCGTTTTCTGCAATCCACCTGTGCTTTTTGTGATATAATGGGGTATAAGCCTAAAGGAGGTATTTATTATGCAGGATTACAAAAAGATAGATTATGCAAGGAACAAGGATGTGGTGCTTCGTTATATCCCGGGACATTTCATCACGCCGAATTCGCATGTCAACTACTACATGGACCTCAGTGACATGAAGGCGAGGCAGCGCGAGGCGAGGGCAACGGGTGAAGAGCTTGCCGAGATGTATCTGGCATCCGACATCATCGATACCATCCTCTGCCTGAACGGCATGGAGGTTGTCGGGGCATACATGGCAAACAAGCTGACAAAGGCAGGGGTCATCTCCGCCAATTCCCACCAGACCATGTATATCACCTATCCCGAGTACAACGTCAGCGGCCAGATGATGTTCCGCGAGAATATCCAGCATATGATCAAGGGCAAGAAGGTGCTGATCCTCATCGATGCCGCGACCACAGGAGCGACCCTGCAGAGCGCTCTTGGCTCAGTGAAATTCTACGGCGGTGAGACCATCGGTATCTCGGCTATATTCTCGGTTTCCGATCATATCCAGGATACGCCCATCAGAGCGCTGTATTCGCTGCGTGACCTGCCTGATTATGCAAGCCACTCACCCGAGAACTGCCCGATGTGCAAGGCCGGGACAAAGGTGGATGCTATCTGCAACGGCTTCGGGTACAGTTCTATCTGAGTTCTGTCGTGTATTTTTCGGCACCGGCGCGGTTTAAATGATTGTTGTCGCCGAAATATCTGTTCTCATAGCAGGGGATCTCCTTATAAACGGTGATCCCCTGATATTTTTTTTCAAGGGATGAAAGATAATCCGCGTAACCCTGCCGGAAATCCTCTGTGATAAGCTCTGATGAAGTCTCATTTACGGGCGACTGCAGGATCGTGACTTTGACATTGTCCGATACAAGCATTCCCAGCAGTTCATCATAGTAGTGCAATACAAGCGGGTCTGCATCAAAGGTTTTGTGATGCACCTCATAGCTTTCACCGTCATTTCCGGGATCCGAGCCGAATTCGCAATATCCCAGATCTCCTCTGACATTTTCAAATCTCTTTTGGTTCCTGCCGGCATATTTTACAAACCTTGCCTCGTACATCTGTGCCAGATACTTGTTCGGCAGGCGCAGACGGAAGGATATTTCATCAGTAAACCAGCCCTTTTTCAGAACGGTCTTATTATGGT
>CAMVDF010000260.1 GCA_947166195.1 uncultured Lachnospiraceae bacterium | reverse complement strand
ATTCACATTTTGCGGAAGACCTCACCCTTGAGGACACCGCCGAGATGGCCGGTTTTTCAAAGTTTCATTTTGCAAGGCTTTTCAAGCAGTTCACCGGACGGACCTTTTACCGGTATGTAAATATCAGAAGGATCGAAAATGCAGAGATCCTTTTGTCAGACCCCGGTGTCACCATAACCGAAGCTGCCACCAGATCCGGCTTTTCCTCCGTTCCCTCCTTTGTGAGAATGTTCAAGCTGATCAAAAACTGCACACCCACGCAGTTCCGGAAAATGCATGACAAACGGTAGTTCAGTTTCCGGTTATGATACCTCCGCCATAGACCGCATCCCCTTCATAAAACACGGCAGCCTGTCCCGGCGTCACCGCCCTGACCGGTTCTTCAAACCGTGCATGCAGCTCATCCTCTCCGGTGCGGGAAACTTTGCACCACTGACCTTCATGTCTGTATCTGATCTTGCAAAACAGCCTCTTTTCCTTTCCGGCAGGCAGATCAGCTTCTGCCATAAAGTTCAGATTGCCGCAGTGAAGGCTGTCTGAAAAGACCTCCTTTTCCTCTCCTATCACAACCTCATTTGTCTTTGGATCTATCTTTGTCACATAGACATGCTTTCCCATGGGAAGTCCGAGTCCTCTCCTCTGCCCCACGGTATAGTGGGTTATCCCCCTGTGTCTGCCAAGCACCTGTCCGTCGGATGTGACAAAATTTCCCGGCCCCGGAACATCACATCCCGGATAACGGTCGATGAACCCGGCATAATCATTATCTTCGATGAAGCATATCTCCTGGCTGTCAGGCTTGTCAAAGACAGGCAGGCCTTCATTTTTTGCAATATCCCTGACTGTTTCCTTGTCATAGTCTCCTATGGGCATGAGGGTATGCGAAAGCTGATCCTGCGTCAGACTGTACAGGGCATAGGTCTGATCCTTTCCCGGTGTCTTTGAACGGCAGACGGCATACCTTCCGTTCCCAAGCTTATTTATCCTTGCATAATGACCGGTCGCGATGTAGTCTGCCCCGTTTTCTTCCGCCCATGACAGAAGAGACTCCCATTTCACATATCTGTTGCAGACGATGCAGGGATTCGGGGTTCTGCCCTTCAGATATTCACTTACAAAGTTTTCGATCACCTTTTCCCTGAATACATCCCTGAAATTGACAACCCTGTGCTCGATACCGATGATATCACAGACCTTTTCGGCATCATCAACCGCAGTCAGTGAACAGCACCCGTCGCTTCTGGCAATATCGTAAAGAGCCTGTGAAAGCCAAATCTGCATGGTGGCACCGATCACCTCATATCCCTGTTTTTTTAACAGAAAAGCCGCGACGGAGGAATCAACTCCGCCCGACATTCCAACTACGACCTTCCCTTTTCCCATAAAAGCTCCCAAGAAACTGTTCATAATGCCATTGTCTGTCCGCCTGCTGTTGAAAAATCCTGTCCTATTATATAAAATATATGATGTTGGGGTCAAAAAGATATTTTGCCCCCGGCATCATTGATTGCAGGAAGTGGCGTAATGTTTCATATCATAATCAATCCGGAAACCGCATCAGGACACGGCATACAGGCATGGAAAGACTTAAAGCCCATAGTAGATGCCGAGGGAATGGATTATAAACTCTATGTTTCAACAGAAAGAAATGATTTCGGAAAGATCATCTCAAAACTGACCTCCCGTCTTTCGGGTTCCGACCATGCGGACATCATCATAATAGGCGGCGACGGCTCCATGAATGAAGCCGTAAATGCGATAAAGGATTTCAGGCGGACAAGGATAGCCTTCATATCAAAAGGAAGCGGAAACGACCTTTCAAGAGCCCTTTGCGACGGGATGTCAAAGGAAGAGCTCATAAAGACCATCGCTGACGGAAAGATAAAAAGAAGTGTCGATATCGGAGTGATGGAATCCGGTAATCAGAAAAGACTCTTTAATATCAGCTCCGGCATAGGTTTTGATGCTGACACCTGCGAAAAAGCCAACAGGATGAAGCTGAAACGCTTCCTCAACAGGGTACATCACGGCAGACTGGTCTATGTCATGACTGCCCTCGCCCTCATAATAAAAAACAAAACCTTTCTGTGCCGTATAACCTTTGACGGCAGCACCGAAAGGGTTTACGAAAAATGCCTCTTTGCAGTGGTCATGAATACAGCCTACGAGGGAGGAGGATTCAAGTTCTGTCCCGAAGCGGTAAATACGGATGGCAAGCTGGATCTTTGCGTTTCGGATAATATAAGCTCCCTGCGGTTCTTCACTCTTTTTCCAAAGGCGTACAACGGAAAACACATCGGCAGGCGCGGCATCAGCACTGAAAGAGCCGAAAAGATCCGCATCAGGACAGATGAACCTGTCTTTATACATACAGACGGCGAGGTCTCCTTCAAAACAGATGATGTGACGATCTCACTTCATGAGGAAAAACTGAACCTCCTCATGTAGCATCATTCTCCGTCCTTCAGAAGCGCTGCGGCTTCGCGGAGTCCTATCCCTCTGTCTCTTGCGATCCGGGCAAGATCATCATATTCATACTTGCGTTTTTTTGTCCCGTAACCCGAGGATTCCTTTATCCTGACCGTACCTTCCCCTGTTTCCTTTTCAACGATACGACGTTCGAGAACATTTCTTTTGTATTCAAACCTTCTGATACCTATCGTTGTGGTAAGCCTGAAAATAAGACCGCACATCCTTTCGGTATCCTCCATGCCGCAGATGACCTCTATCAGAAAACCCGGTCTTGATTTTTTCATATTTACAGGGATCGAGAACGCCTCA
>CAMVDF010000259.1 GCA_947166195.1 uncultured Lachnospiraceae bacterium | reverse complement strand
AGATGTGGGCACTTTATCAAAAAATGATCCATATGATTTTATAAAAAGAAAAAAGAGAAAAAGCCCAAGGAAAAGAAGCCCAAAAAGGAAAAGAAGACAAAGAAGGCAAAACCTTCCGAGCCGGAAGTTCCGGAAAAGAAACTTCCGAGGAAAAAGGTCATTGCCGTGGCGCTTTTCTTTACATCCTTCCTGGCTGCCATCACCTTCTGTACCTTTGCCTTTGCAAATCTCGGATATGAGAGCGCGGCAAAGACAAATTATGAAAAGGGAGACTATGCAGGTGCCTATGAATCCCTGACGGGGCTGGATCATATATCTGAGGACAGCAGGGAGATTTTCAACAAATCCTTTGTGCTCATGAGGCTGCAAAGAAGGATAAATGCTTTCAATGAATATGAGCAGAGAGAAGATCCCCTTGGAGCAGTGGATTCCCTCATTGAAGGAGTGAGGCTGCGCGACAGGCTTTGTGATTATGCCGAAAGCCTTGGCGTGGGCTCTGAGTTTGAGTCGATCTATGGTGAGATCCTGGGGTACCTTGGAGATATTTTCGGAGTTGATGAAGCAAAGGCCAGAGAGCTTTACGGCATAACAAATGATGTTGAATACACCATGGCCCTGCTTGATATTGTTGATCCCGGATGGAATGCGGATATAGTCCCGACGGTGGATCTCACCGAGGGAGGAGCAGGCATAGAGTTTGCAGAAGACGGTCTGACCGTGGATAACGCCCGCAGGGATCAAAGCGATGAACCTGAAGAACCCGAGGGAGATGTGCCCGAGGAGGGAGAACCTGCTCCGGCCGACCTTGGAAATGATGAATATGATGACGAAGAAGAGGAAGAGGATACAGATGAGCCGGCTTCCGAGCCAAGCATCACCATTACTCCTGACAATTCGACGGTGATCATCCCGGAGGGCACCCAGCTTCAGGTTACGCCAAAGGATTCAAATGTTCCTTCACAGTCACAGAGTCCGGCACCTTCAGGACAGCCGCTGTATCAGTTTAATGTGAAGCGTGATGCAAACGGAAACTACGTGCAGCAATGATCGGCAGGAAAAGATGATAGCCATAGTTGATTATGATGCAGGAAATATAAACAGTGTTGAAAAGGCGGTCAGGCATCTGGGGTTTCCCTGTGTGACCACAAGGGATGCAGATGAGATCAAAAATGCGTCTTCCCTCATCCTGCCCGGGGTGGGAGCCTTTGGCGCCGCCATGGCCAATCTTTCAAAGTATGATCTGGTGGATCCCGTAAAGGACTATATAGGATCCGGCAGACCTTTTCTGGGGATATGCCTGGGACTTCAGCTTTTGTATGAGGAAAGCGAAGAGGATCCGGGAGTGAAGGGACTTGGCATCCTTTCCGGACGCATCAAAAGGATCCCGAAAAAGGAGGGACTCAAGGTTCCCAACATAGGTTGGAATTCTCTGGAACTTTCAGGCGGAGGAAGACTCTTTGAGGGCATCCCGGACGGAGCCTTTGTTTATTTCGTCCATTCATTTTATCTTTCTGCCACAGACAGGGATACGGTAAAGGCTTCCATAGACTACGGCACAAGGATCGACGCATCGGTTGAAAAGGACAACATCTTTGCCTGTCAGTTCCATCCCGAAAAATCCTCTGCAACAGGACTAAGGATACTTCAGAATTTTTTGGAGATCGCATAGATATGTTTACGAAAAGGATCATCCCCTGCCTTGATGTTGATAACGGAAGGGTGGTAAAAGGGGTAAATTTTGTGAATCTCATAGATGCCGGAGATCCGGTATCCGTCGCAAAAGCCTACGACAGCGAGGGCGCCGATGAACTGGTATTTCTTGATATCACCGCATCCTCCGACAAAAGAAAGACCGTTGTTGATATGGTGGAAAAGGTTGCGGAAACGGTATTCATACCCTTCACTGTCGGCGGCGGGATCAGGACGACCGATGATTTCAGGGAGATACTGAGGGCGGGTGCCGACAAGGTGGCGGTGAACAGCGCGGCCATAAATGACCCTTCTCTCATAGAAAGGGCTGCAGACAAATTCGGCAGCCAGTGCGTGGTGCTTGCCATAGATGCAAAAAGAAAGCCGGACGGCAGCGGATTTACGGTCTACAAAAACGGCGGCAGGGTCGACATGGGACTTGATGCCGTCAAATGGGCCATAGACGGAGTGAAAAGGGGAGCAGGAGAGATACTGCTGACAAGCATGGACTGCGACGGAACGAAAGCAGGCTTTGACATCGAACTTACAAAGGCTGTTTCAGAGGCTGTTGATGTTCCTGTCATAGCTTCGGGCGGAGCCGGAAACTGCGGGCATTTTTATGAGGCACTGACTGAGGCAAAGGCCGATGCGGCGCTTGCGGCATCGCTCTTTCATTTCAGGGAACTGTCCATAGAAGAAGTGAAAAGATATTTAAGTGACAGAGGGGTGCCTGTGAGATGTCAGGTCTGACCGGTGGCTGGGAAAAAGCCCTTTCCGCGGAGTTTGGAAAGCCGTATTACAGGGAACTCTACGGATTTGTGAAGCATGAATATGACACGCAGGTGGTATATCCGCCTTCGGGTGATATCTTCAATGCCCTGCATTACACACCTCTTGAAAATGTGAAGGCAGTGATCCTGGGACAGGATCCCTATCACGAGCCCGGACAGGCGCATGGCCTTGCTTTTTCCGTAAAGCCGGGTGTTGCGATACCTCCCTCGCTGAAAAATATCTACAAGGAGCTCAACGCCGAGCTTGGCTGCAATATACCGAACAACGGGTACCTGAAAAAATGGGCCGATGAAGGAGTGCTTTTATTAAAA
>CAMVDF010000258.1 GCA_947166195.1 uncultured Lachnospiraceae bacterium | reverse complement strand
TTTGCACCCTTCCTTTTCAGGCCCTTTGATCACGGCGCAGACATCATCATCCATTCTGCGACAAAGTTTATAGGTGGACACGGAACCACATTGGGCGGTATAATCGTCGAGGCAGGAAAGTTTGACTGGAAGGCAAGCGGAAAGTATCCCAATCTTGCTGAACCCAATCCGAGCTATCATGGCCTGGCATTCTACGACGCACTCGGCCCGGCAACATTCGTGACCTACATCAGGGCGATACTTCTGCGCGACACCGGAGCAGCCATTTCTCCCTTCAACGCATTCCTTCTTCTCCAGGGTGTTGAGACCCTCTCGCTGAGGCTTGAAAGACACGCCGAGAACACAAAGAAGGTTGTTGAGTTTTTGAGCAAACACCCGAAGGTTGAAAAAGTGAATCACCCTTCACTTCCCGATCACCCCGATCATGAGCTGTATAATAAATACTTCAAAAACGGCGGCGGTTCGATCTTCACCTTCAATATCAAGGGAGGTCAGGACGAAGCATGGAAGTTCATCGACAATCTGAAGATCTTCTCGCTCCTGGCAAATGTGGCTGATGTAAAGAGTCTGGTGATCCATCCGGCAACGACCACACATTCACAGCTGTCAAAGGAAGAGCTGGCAGATGCAGGCATCTTTGACAACACCATCCGTCTTTCGATCGGAACAGAGCACATCGATGACATCATCGAAGATCTGGAGAATGCGTTTGCTGCCATCTGAACATTAAAAAGTAATGATTCCGGAACAAATCCCTTAACAAGGGGGTCTGTTCCGGAATTAACAGTTGACCTGAAAGGAAGAACAGATGACTTTAAACCAGCTGAAATACGCCATCGCGGTTTCAAAAGAAAACTCAATGAATGATGCGGCAAAAAAACTGTTTATCTCACAGCCGTCGCTCACCGGAGCGATGCACGCCCTCGAGGATGAGATAGGCTTTGACATCTTCATACGGTCAAAAAACGGGATCTCCCTGACCGTGAAGGGCGCAGAGTTCATAGGTTATGCAAGATCAGTAGTGGAGCAGTACGACATACTGGATGCAAAATTTGTTTCAAAGACCAACGTGAAAAAGCAGTTCAGTGTTTCGATGCAGCACTACTCTTTTGCTGTAAAGGCTTTCATCGCACTGGTGAAAAAATACGGCTACGACGATTACGAGTTCGAGGTGCACGAGACCAGGACGCACGAGATCATTTCGAATGTGAAGAACCAGAAGAGCGAGCTTGGAGTCATTTACGAAAATGAGTTTAATAAGACCGTTCTGAAAAAGGTGCTGACCGAGGCGGGACTGGAATTCACGCCGCTTTTCGACTGCAGCATCTATGCCTACATCAGCAAAAAAAATCCGCTGGCGGTGGAAAAGCTCAAAACCGGAGAGCCGGTCACTTTTGAAGAGCTGGACGATTATCCCTGTCTGTCCTTTGACCAGGGACAGTACAATTCGGCTTATTATGCGGAGGAGGTTTTGAGCAACAGGGATTACAAGCAGATAATAAGAGCGAACGACAGAGGGACCATGCTGAACCTCATCAAGGGAGTGAACGGTTATACCCTCTGTTCCGGGATATTGTGCGAGGACTTAAACGGCAGGGATTACTGCGCATTGAAGCTTGACACGGATGAAAAGATGACCATAGGTTACATCGCAAGGAAGGCTTCCATAATAAGTGAGATCGGGCAGAAATACATAGAGGAAATTTCAAAATACAAAAAAATGGTACTTGATTGATCGCTTCGACACGGGGACGGTTTTCTGTGTTGGAACCGACACAGAGAACCGTCCCCCCTGATTTTTTTGGAGGAATGATATGGGTTATGCGATAGATTCAGTTTTGATACATGGAAACGGTGGAGATTATCTCTACGATGAAAAGACCGGAGCGGTGAACGTTCCGGTGTTTCAGACCTCGACCTACAAACAGGACGGGATCGGAAAGAACAGGGGCTGGGAATATTCTAGGACCGGCAATCCCACGAGGGCCGCTCTTGAAAAACTTGTGGCAGATCTTGAGCAGGGAAAGTACGGTCTGGCCTTTGCTTCGGGCCTTGCAGCCATCGACACCGTGCTCTCCCTTTTCAAGCAGGGCGACAGGCTCATTGTTTCGGATAATATATACGGAGGCACCTTCAGGATCCTCGACAATGTCTTTGACAATTTCGGTATCACTTATGAGATCGTTGATACCTCAAACCTTGAAGAGGTTGAAAAGGCCATCACCGATGATGTGAAGGCGATCTATGTTGAAAGCCCGGCAAATCCGCTGCTGACGATCACTGATATCAAAGCAGTTTCGGAGATCGCAAAAAAATATGACAGGCTTCTCATAGTGGACAATACCTTTTTGACACCCTATTTTCAAAGACCGCTGACTTTGGGGGCTGATATCGTCATCCACAGCGGTACGAAATATCTTGGCGGCCACAGCGATACCATAGCGGGCTTCGTTGTCGTAAATGATGACAAACTGGCGGAGCGTCTTTATTATCTGCAAAATGCCATCGGCGGGATCCTCGCTCCCTGGGACAGTTTCCTCATCACGCGGGGGATCAAGACCCTTGGTGTCAGGATGGACAGGCATGTGGAGAATGCGGGAAAGATCGCAAGATGGCTGAAGGACAGCGGATATGTGAAGCGGGTTTATTATCCCGGGCTTGAGGATGATCCGGGATATGAGATCAACAAAAAGCAGGCCGACGGCGCGGGAGCGATGATCTCCTTTGTACTTGATGAAAAGTATGACTACAGGAAATTTTTTGAGGAATTGAAGCTTGTGACTCTGGCGGAAAGCCTGGGCGGCGTGGAATCCCTT
>CAMVDF010000257.1 GCA_947166195.1 uncultured Lachnospiraceae bacterium | reverse complement strand
CAAGGCTGAAAAATACACTGACTATTTCGGGACCTATGATTTTCCCGGTGTATTTTTCATTAACAAGCTGAGCACACCCGTCATCGGTATAGAGTTCAGAGCCAGGGACGAGAGAGTTGATTATCCCCAGGATATGAAATCCGTCAAGCTTCCGGAGGCTTTTTTCTATACTGTCGAGATCGAAAACGACGGAAAGATAACCTTTTCATATATGAGGGAGCTGATCGAAAAGATCGCATCCGACAATGACGCCAAACGGCTCTATAGCAGTCTTTCCATCAAGCCGGAACCTGATGTGGTCGGTATCTTTTCAAGTGAGCAGGGCAAAAAGATCAGGATCCTCTATGAGTGTGAGATAGTAAAAGATATCGCACGAGAGGTGATCCACGACGATCCGACGATCTTTGACAAGAAATTTCTGTTCAATATGGCCTACTTTGATCCCATCACCAGGCATTACAGCTGGAATCATCTGGAACCGTTTCTTGAAATGCCTCAGGACAGGGGGATCCAGGACTATGCCTTCGCACATTTTGACGTGAAGGCCTTCAAGGTTCTGAATGAGGTCTACGGACATATCACTGCAAACAATGTCCTCAAAAGGATCGTGAAAGCCCTTAACAGAGCTGATTTTGTCTATACCAGTGCACGCTGCCACAATGACAATTTTGCCGTGATTCTGCACGATCTGCCTGAAGAAGAGCTTCGGGCGAAACTCTCCGATCTGTTTGACAGTGTTTCAACACTTGATGAGGATCCAAACTACAAAATCTATTACAGATGCGGAGTTGTGCCCATGAAGAGATCCATGCTCTCCGGAAACCGTGTCGCCGATGCGGCAAAACTTGCTCAGAACATGGGTACGAACCGCAGCAAAACCGACATCGTTTTTTATACAGACAGGATGCACGATGACATCATGTGGAGCAACTACATCAAGGCCTACCTTGACACTGCTGTCATGAATGATGAATTCGTGGTCTACCTGCAGCCGAAATTTGATATCTATACCGAAAAGATCAGAGGCTCCGAGGCGCTGGTCCGCTGGAACTACAAGAAAAAGGAGCTCCTTGCACCCTACAGGTTCATTCCATTTTTCGAGACCGACGGCTCCATCGCAAAGGTGGACGACATAGTGCTGAAAAAGGTCTGTGCCGCGCTGTCACGATGGAAGGAGGAGGGGAAACCCCTCTATCCCATATCGGTGAATCTTTCGAGAAACCAGCTCTACGATCCCGACATCATAGGACATCTGACCTATATCGTCGACTCCTACAAGGTGGATCACAGTCTCATTGATTTTGAGCTAACAGAGAGCGCGACCTATGATAATAAAGACAGGATGCTCCATGTCCTGCATGAACTGCGTGACAGGGGCTTCAAGGTTTCCATGGATGATTTCGGGACAGGCTATTCATCATTTTCACTGCTGACAGAAATGCCTCTTGATACGCTAAAGATCGACAAAAGCTTTGTCGACAAGATAGGGACGGGCGATGAGAAAAAACAGGATACCATCGTCGTCAGGCACATCATAACCCTCGCAAAGGAGCTGGGCTTTGTCTGCCTGGCAGAGGGTGCCGAGGAAAAGAGCCAGATCGAGCGTTTAAGGGAGCTTGGCTGCGAGCTCATCCAGGGATATTACTACAGCAAACCCATCCCCATGGAAGAGTACGAGGAAAAATACCTGAAACAGTAAGAACCGTCCCCCTGTTTCGTTACAACAACTTCTCCTCGATCAGCCTCTTCAGCTTCGTCGAACTGGTCTGCTGCGTATACGGAAAGAACTCCAACGTGGCCCCGTGCTTTTCAAGAAACTCCTTTTGCGAAAGCCAGCCCGGATCATCCACATAATCACTTCCCGAAAACTGCACATCAAAATGATGCAGTTCCCAGGCTCTTTTCGTATCCGCAAACATCAGCGGTATCTCAACCGCCTCGTCAACATAGCGGCATGAGGCTACCATCTCCACTCTTTCCTCAAAGGGCACAAAGGGATCCGTTCCCTTGAAACGCTTCACTCCCTCATCGGTCACGACACCAACGATGAGATAATCACACATCTCCTTTGCACGCCGGAACATATTTAAATGTCCTATGTGATAAAGATCAAAGACACCTGCGATATAGCCTACATGATATTTCTTTTTTCCCACCCGAGGCACAGGTATGGGATGGCGCTTTCTGGGATAGGCCCGGTTCATGTCAAAAACCGAGTATTCATGTATCCCCATTTCCTCAAGCTGGTTCATCACCGACAGGAAATTTTTGATACAGATCAGGACCTTGTATTCACCATGCTTCAGACTCTCAAAAAACGACGGCGGCTGTATCTTTATCCCGGGAAGTCCCTCAAGTTCCTGTCCCCATTTTTTTTCATTATTATCAACAACCGCGTACACCGGATAATCCTTCGCATAGAGAGCGGCAAAATGCTTTGCAAAAAGTCCCGAGCCGAAAAGTATCAGCTTTCTGGTATCGGCGTACTCAAAGATATCGATGAAAAGCCTCTGATAATCATCCGCCGAAAAATTCATGCGCTGCCGGTTCGCGTTTATTATGCCGCTGTCAGCCCACACCCTTTTGTGATACTCCGCAAGCGGCGAGGCCTTCCGAAGCTTTCCGATAAATTCTCCCTCGGGCCTTTGCCATCTCTCACGTTCGGACAAAAGACCGTATCTTTGCAGGAGTTCTTCCATGGGAATAAGCTTTGCCAGCTCGGAATTTCCGGTATAAAAGGTCAGGATCATCCTCATCACGATGGTATTTACCGGATAGTCCGCGATGCAGAATTCCTGATCGTAAAATACAAACTCA
>CAMVDF010000256.1 GCA_947166195.1 uncultured Lachnospiraceae bacterium | reverse complement strand
GATCCTTCGGGACCATGGTATGAGGCACCTCTATCCCGTCATTCAAGATACTGCTCCTGTAGATACTGTACATGACCTGCTTGTCGCAGTTGTACATTCCGAATATGCTTCCCCAGGCTGTCCGATCCTGATGCAGAGCCTTTTTTTTGTAAGAAAAGCGCCTCGGCCGGCTCAGATCGATGGAAGGAGTGCAAAATCTCCATTTACAGCCTGCGGGCGCATCGATCGGCAACGCAAGGCAGAACATGATGCCGTCATCTCTGCCCTTTTGCTTTCCCGCAGGCTTTCCCTTTATGTGGCAGCGTATGCGCAGACCTGTGATATCCTTCCTCTCCTCAACGCTGTATTCGATGGTAAATGTATAACTTCCCGCAGAAAAAGCCGCACTGTAAGAAACAATACCGTCCCCTTCAACGATATTGTCCATGCCGATCTGTGTCCTGACCCCTTCCTTTGCCAGTTCATAGTAGCTTTTTATAACCCGGTCCTCCAAGCGGCACCTCCCCTCAAATGCCCCGACAGCCGGTCAGCGTTCTTATTACCTCACTTTTTTTCGACGCTGCTATCGTTCTGTCCGTTTTCCATCAGCAATATGCACTCAACAGCTATCTGATAATAAACACCGATATTCTGCATTTCCCTTGAACCGGATGCATTCGCCTGGGCCTGAAGCCTCCTGAAATAATTCAGCGCATCATCCACCATGTTCTTTGAGTATTTGACGCCGTTGCAATACAGCGTTCCCGTAGATGAATCGTACCTTGTCTGGTCCAGTTTGGCCTGCGACTCCGTGACAGCCCCCATGCTCATGGCAAGCTGTTCTATCAGACTCGACCTGTTTTTTTCATCCATAACGATCTCCTCCGTGTATGAAAATCCCAAGGATCCGCGTTTTTTGACTCTTCCGGTCAAAATTTAAGCGCATTTGGGATTTGATTATACAACATATGTTTAAAATATGTAAGAGGGTGAGCGGATATTATCCTCTCACCCTCCGGTTGTTTTTGTCAATGCGCGGCAGCCTATGCGTAGGTGTAGCCTTTCGTGCCGCAAAGGCTGACCCAGTCTTCCTTGATGACAGCATAGCCGTCCTTGAAGATGAACTTGCACCCGCACTTGCAATGGTACTCTACCGTCTTCTGGACATCGTCAACCTTTACGGCCGAATAAAAGTCCTTTGATTTGGAACTGTTGCATTTGGGACATACAATATTGTACTTGTAACTGTAGAGATCCTTGTTTGTCTCCTTGAAGCCGCCGTTTATATTTTCGAGTTCATCATCTGTCAGCTGAACCGTCTTCTTTTCAAGTTTCTTTCCAATCTTCTTTAACTCGTCGATGTTGATGTTTTCCATAATAAGCACCTTCCTTTCTGTGGTTTGTTTTTATATGTGCAATGATGCCGGCTTCTGCAGACAGTACATCTCAGATGCGTCTGCGCCTCCTTGTGATGAAGAAAACTCCGAGTCCCGTTGCAAGTACTCCGATGATGACCACAAGCCATACGATCATGGCACCGGGGCCCCTCTTTGTTTCTGTATTACTCTTGTAAGCAAAGGCAAATGTTGAAAACTCATTCACCTCCACTGTTACTGAATCCGCGCTGTTTCCCACATTGTCCAGAACATAGACATTTCCGTTGTGGTTTTCAACGACACAGTATTCTCTGCCGTCTCCCTTCATACTCTCGGGGACCATCAGGGTTATCCTCGCCCTTACCGGAGTCTGTGATACCACCTGTGCAACCTCGTCAACAGTCTTTATCAGCACCATGTCAAAGTAGTCACCCACTGTCACTCCGTCAATGGAATTCATGGCCTCGCGCTCCCTGTCTCCGACTGCCGAAGCATCCGTTCCCGTAGCCGAGAAGTTCAGGGATATCTTGTAGCCCTCCATCAGGTCGAGTTTGTCATCCTCGGTCAGAAGTCCTTCTATGAAGTCAAGAAGGTTTTCGATGGTCGCATTGTTCTCCAGGAGATTTGCATATCCGAGTTCCTGGATGACTCCGCCCGTTGTATACTGGTTGTTCACCACAATGTCGAGATAACCGTGCTCGTAGGCTGCCTTTATTATCCTGCTGTCATCACCGGACCTGATCATCTGTTCAGCCTCTTCGGGTGTAATGTCAAGCACCTGGTAAAGTCCGGAAGCCTTGCTGTAATCGTATTCTCCCGATGTCTCGACTATGTTTTCTACATCATCCATTCCCATGAGATTCTGCTCGGGTACCTTTTCGACCTCTTCTATGGTGGTTGTTTCCGAGCTTTCTATGTCAGCATCTCCTTTTACTATCACGGAGCTTCTCTCTTCAACTCCATCTTCCGCTATTTCAAGCTTTGATGCCGCTATGGCTGCCGCTTCCTTCGTTGATATTATCTTGTCCATCTTTACATCGAGGACGGGATCCTCCTTCGGAGCAAAGGCAACCGCGATAGTGTGATTTTCTCTTACATTTGTAAAGGTATAGCTGCTCACCGGTCCGATCTGCTTGTTGTCAACAGCCACTGCAAAGACCTTGTATCCGTTTGACGGTGCTATGGTGTAGGTGAAGTTTGTTCCTTCCGCCACTGCCGTCTTTCCGGTAGGTGAGATCACGCCGCCCTTGTTTGCAACTCCGGCCTCGATGGTATAAGTGGTTCCTCCGATCCTGTCAAAGACCGCGGTGAAGGTTGCGTCCCTGTCAAGATTTCTGACTTCGTAATAAGTACAGTTGCTGACGAACTGATTATTGTACATCCATCCGCGGAAGGTGTATCCGTCATAGGCCGATGCCCTCATTCCTACGGTATCGCCTCTCCTGTATCTGCCGCCGCCCTCAACCTTTCCTGCATAATCGGGAT
>CAMVDF010000255.1 GCA_947166195.1 uncultured Lachnospiraceae bacterium | reverse complement strand
TCGAATATTTATGAGCGTTGATGGCGGAAGTGAAGCTGTTTTTTTATGATATTCTCAGATCTGCCGATGAAGAGAGCGCAAATGTATGTTGTTATGATACAGATGAGCAGCAGCGGGAGGTGAAGCGGGTTCCAGCATGAATAAAAAAACAGGCTGCAAATAAGCAGCCAGACCTGTCTGCATTTTTCCCATCTTTTTGGTATGAATATAAAGATGAGGAGAACAATCGGATAAAAAAGTAAATACCGGTATGAATTGAAAAGCATCTGAAAGAGTCATCCCTTTATGTTTGAGTGCATCACACAAATATACTCTAAAAAGGGGCATAATTCAAGACTGCGTTTCAAAAGATCTTGTCGCCTTTGACTGAACGGAGGTAGTCCATATCTGACAGTCTGGTGATATCCAGATTTTTGTAGTAATCGCTTTTGTAAAGCATCCTTTTGTGACGGTAATATGTTGCCTGGGGCATATCCAGGATGTTTATGATCTGTCTGTCCTTTTTGTCTCTCATCATGAAAACGACATCAGAATATCTGTAGGCTTCGATCCCCTGTTTCTTCCATGCGACAAATTTTCTCCTGCCGGCATTCCGGCATCTTTTTTTCAGGTAGTCGGCGGGAAATACGGATAATAAAAGATTTCCGCCGCGGATATCCATATATATGCCTACATCACCGAAAAGATGCTTCAGGTTGTCGAAGTTTCTCTGTCTGATGGCATCTTCGATCTCCTCTTTCGAGATGTTGTATCTGAGCCTGATATATTCAAAATCCAGACTTTCAGCGATCTTCATGTCACTTTCCTCCTTGTTATGAACAATACTATCATAATTAATTTTGATAGTCAACACGTTTTATTTTTCCTGAACTCAGAACCAACAACAGATGAAGAATTCTTTGTATCTGCTCATGGGTCTTTGAAAAATTCTACCTTCGGGCCGGGTTCTCTGAGATGAGATCGCAGCGAAACATGAGATTTCCGAGGGGCGTTCGGAAAACGCCGGTACTTCCGAGTGTTTTTTGCGAGGTTAGTACCGCTGCGTTTGTAGCGAGCGAAAGCGTCCCCGAAGAAACTCATGTTTGAGCGCAGATCTCAACCCAGAGAACCAAAACAGAATTAAAAAGACCGCCACGGAATTAACCGTGACGGTCTCAAAAGACTGTACAAAATTATGTGGGTGCTATCACCTCTTGATATTGAACGCCTCAAATCCGGGAACGCATGCACCCTCTCCAAGCTCTTCTTCGATGCGAAGCAGCTGGTTGTACTTTGCAACACGCTCTGATCTGGAAGGAGCACCGGTCTTGATCTGGCAGGTGTTGAGAGCAACCGCAAGGTCGGCGATCGTGGTGTCCTCCGTCTCGCCGGAGCGATGGGAGGTCACTGCAGTGTATCCTGCCTTGTGAGCCATCTTGATGGCCTCAAGTGTCTCGGATACGGAACCGATCTGGTTGAGCTTGATGAGTATGGAGTTTCCTGCTCCAAGCTTGATACCCTTTGAAAGTCTCTCGGTATTTGTTACAAAGAGGTCGTCTCCAACGAGCTGAACCTTGTCTCCGATCTCCTTTGTCATCTTCTGCCAGCCTTCCCAGTCCTCTTCATCGAGACCATCCTCGATGGAGTATACGGGATACTTCTCAATGAGGCTCTTCCAGTGAGCGATGAGTTCATCTGAGGTGAAGTCTTTTCCTGACTTGGGCTGATGATAGAAGCCCTTGCCCTTCTCGCTCTTCCACTCTGATGCTGCTGCATCCATAGCAAGAACGAAATCAGTACCGGGCTTGTAGCCTGCAGCTTCGATAGCCTTGATGATAAGCTCTATTGCAGCCTCATCACCGTCAAGACTGTTGGGAGCAAATCCTCCCTCATCACCTACTGCGGTAACATCTTTCATTTCCTTGATGAGCTTTTTGAGTGTCTGGAATACCTCTGCACACCAGCGGAGACCTTCCTTGAATGACTTTGCTCCTGCGGGCATGATCATGAATTCCTGTGTATCAACGGAGCTGTCTGCGTGAGCACCGCCGTTTAAGATGTTCATCATGGGGAGAGGAAGCCTGTTTCCGTTTGCTCCTCCGAGGAATTTATAAAGAGGAAGTCCGTAAGCTTCAGCAGCAGCCTTGCAGGTTGCGATGGATACGGCAAGGATGGCATTTGCGCCCAGCTTGCTCTTGTCCTTTGTTCCGTCAGCCTTGATCATTGCAGCATCAACAGCATAGATATCGGTTGCATCCATTCCGGTGATGGCATCGGCGATAACTGTATTGATATTCTCAACAGCCTTGGAAACGCCCTTTCCTCCAAAACGGCTCTTGTCGCCGTCACGAAGCTCGAGTGCCTCGAACTCACCTGTTGATGCACCGCTGGGTGCGGCACCGCGTCCTACAGTCCCGTCGATCAGAGTAACCTCTGCCTCAACGGTGGGATTGCCTCTGGAGTCAATGATCTCTCTTCCTATAACCTTCTCGATTTCCAAATACATAAGCTTTGTCCTTTCTGAGCGCTTAAGGCTCGCTTTTATAGTTCATAACTGCCGTTTTTTCACCGGCAAACCATATGGTATCACATTTTCAAGGCTCCTTCAATATTTGGGCGGCCTATAAGGACTATTTTTTGTTGACCTTTTCGATCATTGCGAGATTCGGCCTGATCCTGCCCGTGATGTCGTTATTCTTTATGGTATTCACATATTTTGTAACATATCTGTAAAGGGTCTGACGGTACTCTTCAGGGGATATCTCTCCTTTTTCAACTCCGGCAAGCCCCTTTTCCCAGCTGGCTGTCATCTTCGGCTCGAGCATTCCCGGCAGCGTATTGAGAACGATCTCGTAAATCATCTCTCCTATCTTTTTGGGAGTCAGCACCTGGGTCTTTTTGTTCAG
>CAMVDF010000254.1 GCA_947166195.1 uncultured Lachnospiraceae bacterium | reverse complement strand
TATCCCGGCAGGAGTCAGTGTGATCCCGAACGGATGTTTTCGAAACTGCGTCCGGCTGAAGAAAATAAAGGTTCCTGAAGGTGTGACAAAGATCGAAGGATATGCGTTTTCTTTCTGCAGTTTTTTGTCTGTGTTGGGGCTTCCGAAAAGTCTGGCAAAGGTCGAAGGAGGAGCCTTCGGAACTGCGGCCAGCGATGCCGGAAGCAAGGTAAAACCTATTCCTGCGGTATATTATGCCGGAGATGACAACGAGTGGGTTTCGGTTGATGTGGAATGGGATAATGATGCTCTGAAAAATGCCAATATCATCTATAATGCAGTGATACCGGACAACTTTGGAGTCGCATCCGTTTCTGTGGATGAGACGGATTATACGCTTGAGACGGGATGCTTTGCGGTTCTTCGCGCCGATGCTCATCCGTTCTATGCTGACAATGTCAGTTTTACATGGTCGAGCACCAACCTGAACGTGGCATCGGTGGATCAGAGCGGCAAAGTCACAGCTCTTTCTCCGGGGACTGCAGATATCACTGTAACGGAGCCCGGAGGAAAAAAAGCCGTCTGTCATCTGAAGGTTGTTGACAGTGCCGATGATAAAAGCCTGTCATGGGGACTGAATACAGACTGGATGTTTATACCCGGGAATAGTGATAAATTGTGGGCCGGGCGACGAGTCAGATCATACATGTTCAGGCAGGGCAGCGGATACTGTACGCTTCGCTATGAACCAAGATATCACGATGGTGTTGACTTTGAAGGGATTATTTTTTCGCGCTATGATGCCGGTCATAATCTTATCTATAAAAGAGAGATCCCCATGGAACTTCCGCTTTGGGGAGGCTTTTATGCGGATGATGATGCCTATTACATAGTGACAGGACAGGAAAATGATGGGGAGTCTTCAGAGGTTGAGTGCTTCAGAGTGACCAAATATGATCATGACTGGAACCGTCTGGGAAGCGCACCTCTTTTTGAGTGCAACACAGTTTCTCCTTTTGGCTCTGGCAGTCTGAGGATGGCAAAGAAGGGGGATTATATCATTGTCAGGACTTGTCATCAAATGTACAAGACCAGTGACGGACTTTGTCATCAGTCTAATGTGACCTTCCTGTATGATACAAAAAAGATGGAGATCTGTGATGACATGATGGAGGTGGATAGGGCTCTCGGTTATGTTTCACACAGCTTCAACCAGTTTGTCGGGATCGACTCTGACGGTTTGGTAATGCTCGATCATGGAGATGGTTCCCCAAGATCATTCGTGCTCAATAAATCATATCAGGATATTTCACAGGGATATCTGGAATCGGCTAGCGAGTTTCTGCATCTGATGGAGTTTCCGGGCGAAATTGGGGATAATGAGACAGGTGCCATAATCAACGGATTTGCCATAGGAAAAAACAGATATATAGCAGCAGGCTGTTCGGTAGTTCAGGATGAAAAAAATACAGAGCGGCATACCTATAATGTGTTTGTATCCACGACAGACAAGGATCTGACGGCATCAAACCTCAATTGGCTTACATCCGCAAACGAGGGAGAAAGAAGCTATCAACCACCCCAGCTTGCGAAGATGTCGGATGACAGATTTCTGATCCTGTGGCAGAGAAAAAAATCAACGAGAACAACCCGCGATCCGGAATATATCGTTTATTACACCGAGATCAACGAAAACGGCGAGCGCGTTACACCCATTTACCGCCACAAGGGCGAGCTCTCGGACTGTGTTCCTATTGTTGAAGACGGAAAGGTGCAGTGGTTTACCTGCAACGACAAACAGGTGGATTTCTACGGCATCTCAACCGCGGATATCACGAAGTTTTCGGTGAACGGGACAGAATCGGACTCGGGCATAGATGAGCCGGGTGGCGGGGATGACGGCGCCGAGGTGACAGGAGTTACCTTAAATGTTCATAATGCCACACTCTATCCGAAGGAGACTCTGAAGCTTTCGGCAGTGGTTTCTCCTTCTGACGCCGCAAACAGATCCGTATCCTTCAACAGCTCCGATCCGTCCGTGGCAACAGTAGATCTTTCGGGGAAGGTCACAGCCGTATCCGCGGGAAATGCCGTTATCACGGTCACGACCGTAAGCGGCGGGAAAAAGGACAGTATGACGTTGAAGGTCCTTCGCTCTGAGGTGGCAGATGAAGATGAGGATAATAATAGCCCTGAAAGGAACGCGGGAGTGCTTTGGGCCTCGGGACTGAAAGAAAGTTATTATTATACGGGATATGCGATAAAGCCTGAGATCAGGGTTTACAGAGGAGAGAAAAGGCTGAAGGAAAAGACGGATTACACGATAAGCTTCAAAAACAATGTGAAGGTAACTCCTGCCGGCGCAGCTGACAGCAAAAAGGCAAGGATAACCGTAAAACTGAAGGGAAATTACAAAGGTACAAAGAGCTTTTATTATACGATCCTTCCCATGCCTCTTTCCGAGCTAACGGCAGAAGATTCATACGCAAAATACACCAAAGGGGCAAAGAATGACAGTATCAGGCCGGTGCTCTCCTATAAGGGAAATGCCGTAAAATACAGCGACAGGGATATAACTCTTGGGTATTTCCAGGGAGATTCAAAGAGCGGATGTGAGGAAAAGGGCGAGTATATCATAAAGATCACTGCCGGGAGTACGGGCAATTTTACAGGCAGCACGGCGGCAAAGCTTACGGTGGCGGATATGACTCCGATCTCAAAGGTAAAGGTCGCCAATCTTGAGAAAACCTACAAATATACCGGGGATCCGGTCATACCGGATATAGAACTGAAGGATGGCAATAGTGTGCTTTCGGAGGGAAATGATTATACAGTAAGCCTTGAGAACAATGTTGAGATCGGCAGAGCTGTTATGACCATATCAGGATGCGGGGCAAATTATATCGGAA
>CAMVDF010000253.1 GCA_947166195.1 uncultured Lachnospiraceae bacterium | reverse complement strand
AACGGTGAAGTTTATGGCGTATGGTTTTTGATAGGAGCAGCACTGGTGTTCTGGATGCAGGCCGGATTTGCGATGTGCGAAGCCGGATTTACGAGGGCAAAGAACTCGGGAAACATTATCATGAAGAACCTCATGGATTTTTGTATAGGCACCGTGATGTGGTTCATCTGCGGAGCATCACTGATGCTCGGAGAAAACATGCTCGGCGGCTTTGCCGGACAGTTTTCATTTGACGTGTTCGGAAAATATGGAAGTTTTGATTATTCAGGCTTCGTGTTCAACCTGGTGTTCTGCGCAACGACGGCAACGATCGTGTCGGGCTCTATGGCAGAGAGAACGAAGTTTTCATCCTACTGCATTTATTCGGCAGTGATCTCGGCGATCATCTATCCGATAGAGGCGCACTGGACCTGGGGCGGAGGATTTCTGGCACAGTGGGGATTCCACGATTACGCAGGTTCAAACTGCATCCACATGGTAGGCGGTATCTGCGCTCTCATCGGTGCATGGATGCTCGGTCCCCGTATCGGAAAATTTGTGAAGGACAAGAGCGGAAAAGTGACAAAGGTCAATGCCTTCCCGGGACACAACCTGGTAGTCGCAGCCTTGGGAGTTTTTATTCTTTGGCTTGGCTGGTACGGCTTCAACGGCGCTGCTGCAACCGATGTTCCGACTCTCGGCTCCATCTTTCTGACAACAACGGTTGCCCCTGCGGTTGCGACCGTGGTGTGCATGATCTTCACCTGGATCAGATACGGCAAGCCCGATGTTTCCATGTGTCTGAACGCATCACTTGCAGGACTTGTAGCGATCACCGCTCCCTGCGATGTGACGGACTGCGCGGGAGCAGCCATAATAGGTGCGGTTGCGGGACTCCTCGTGGTCTTCGGCGTATGGTTCTGTGATAATGTGATCCATGTTGACGATCCCGTCGGAGCAGTTGCGGTACATATGATGAACGGCATCTGGGGAACCATTGCGGTGGGACTTTTTGCGACAGCCACAGCTCCTGGCTTTGAAAGCGCCGGCATCACCGAGGGACTTTTCTACGGAGGCGGAGTCGGCCAGATTATCAAACAGTTCGTAGGCCTTGCAGTTACTATCGCATGGACCGTCGTCACCATAATAATAACCTACGCACTTATTAAAAAGTTCAACGGTCTGAGAGTGTCAGAGGAAGAGGAGATAACCGGTCTTGACCGCACGGAGCACGGACTGACCAGCGCATATGCGGGCTTTTCGATCATGGATATTTCAAATACCATGACCATGGAGGTAAACGAGAACACAAGTCTTGGATCCGATGAATACGAGGAAGCAAGTCAGGCAAAGAAGGATGCTGCCGTGCAGGTTGTAAATACCTTCCCGGATACGGGCATCAGCAAGGTCGTGATCATAGCAAGGCTTTCAAGATACGATACTTTGCGGAAGGCCATGAACGATCTGGGTGTGACAGGCATGACGGTGACCCAGGTCATGGGCTGCGGTATTCAGAAGGGTGCCGGAGACAGATACCGTGGAGTCGAGGTAGATGCAACACTTCTGCCCAAGGTCAAGGTTGAGGTGGTTGTGAGCAAGATCCCTGTAGAGTCAGTCATAGCTGCAGCAAAGAAGGCTCTGTACACGGGACATATAGGAGACGGAAAGATATTTGTATATCCCGTCGAAAAGGTGGTCAAGATCAGAACCGGCGAGGAGGATTTTGACGCACTGCAGGATGTCGAGTAACAGTATTTCTTTTTCTACCTTTTGTGACAGAGAACCGTATCAGAGGGACGGTTCTCTGTTACACATTGATTGTTTTGAAGATTGGATCAAACATGTTATCGACCCGCACTCGGGTGTTTCTTAATTCATCTTCGTTTTGATGACTAAAATTTTCAAATCTTGATTCCTTGAGAAACAACGGCTGATCGCACGCCCTGATATCATATTTGATCCGATCTTCGGGGGGTGAAACAGAGAACCGTCCCCGTGAAACAAAAGGTGAAACAGAGAACCGTCCCCGTGTAGCAGAAGTGAAACAGAGAACCGTCCCTGTGATACACAGATTGGAGATGATATGGAAATGGACAGGATACATGAAGAATGCGGCGTGTTTGGCATTTATTCGAAAAAGGACATAAACGCGGCCCAGTATATCTATTACGGTCTGACGGCCCTGCAGCACAGAGGCCAGGAGTCGGCGGGCATCGTGGTCTGCGACACCTGCGGCCCCATCGGTAATATCAGCGGACACAAGGACATGGGACTTGTAAACGAGGTGTTCCACAGGGACACTCTTGACAGGCTCAAGGGAAACATCGGCATCGGCCATGTGCGGTATTCCACTGCCGGAGGCAGCACGAGGGAGAACGCCCAGCCTGTTTTTATTAACTATGCGAAAGGCACCATCGCCCTTGCGCATAACGGAAATATAATAAATGCGGACACGATCCGCCGTGAACTTGAAAAAGAAGGCGCGGTGTTTACCGGAAATGCCGACTCCGAGGTCATCGCCTACAGGATCGCCGAGGAGAGGATGCACAGTGCATCCATAGAGGAGGCTTCGGAAAATGTGGCAAAAACACTGAAAGGCGGCTTTGCCCTGCTGATCTTAAGCCCAAGGAAGCTCATAGCCATCAGGGATCCCTGGGGGCTGAAGCCCTTGTGCCTTGGCACTTTGGATGATATGTATGTCTGCGCATCGGAAAGCAGTGCCCTTCGCGCGATAGGCGCTGATTATGTCAGGAATGTCTCTCCCGGCGAGATGGTCATGATCACGGAGGAGGGCATCACCTCAAAGCAGATCATGACTTCCTATAATAGAGCCCATTGCGTTTTTGAGTATATCTATTTTGCAAGACTTGATTCCAGGATAGACGGCATAAGCGTATATAATGCAAGGATCGAGGGCGGCAGGG
>CAMVDF010000252.1 GCA_947166195.1 uncultured Lachnospiraceae bacterium | reverse complement strand
TTTTCCCTGTCATCCCATATGGCCACGAGTTCTTCTGCATTTTCAATATCCTCATCAGCAATGAACATCCTGAAATTCGTATCAAAAGCTGCCTCTCCCACACAGGTATAGTAATAATATGAGTAATGAAAATAGCTGTTCACATACTCCGGATCATCATTCAACATGAATGCATAACGCTCCATATCCGCCGTATATCCGACCTGAACAAAGCTGTCCTTCATGTTTTTCAATATCTTTGCCTTTCTCACCTCTTCCGGAGAAGGCAGTGATCCGTCGGTAACCCCTTCCTTTGCGTACTTCCTGAAAAAATTTCCGTAGTTATTATCATAGTAATAATCACCCGAAAAAAATATGTCTATGGCGGGATCATCCGAATGATCATGTCCATAGGAGGGGTAGTTGGAATATGGTGAAAAATCCGCCCAGACGGAAACCTTTTTGTCTCTGACAAGGGCACGCAGAAGTGCATCGGGATACCTGCCATCCTCCTCAAATCCTGTCATATACATGGTCTGGTCGGAAAAACCCGGCCTGTAAAGAGATATCCTGTCCTGAAACTCTCCTCCGAGGCTCTTTGCGTTCAGCAAAAAAGCTCCTGCCATGATGATGACCGGCAATATTTTACCTGCGTTTGACAAAACCTTTGACATATCCGATACAGACTCCCAGAACCTTCCTGTCTATAAATGCTGCAGCAGCAAGAAGCAGGATCCCCCCTGCTACTTCAGCCCACACGCTTAACGACAGCGTAGCGATGATACAGTACACTATGAGCATCACCGTATAAACAACCGTTTTTCTGAAACCATAGCCTATTTTAATACATCTTTCTCCCAAAAACGACCCGCCCGCAAAATAAACCAGATACGATATCCCCGTAGTAACGGATGCTCCCACGCCTCCCCAGACGGGAACCAGGAGAGTATTTCCCGCGATATTGCAGATTATCGCAAAAAGTGATGCTATGTTCAGATACATATTCTTTTTTGAATACTTGATGCTCTGTACCCTGATCTCAAAGAGCATGGCAAAGACCGGCATGAGAGTGAGAAAGGGGATCATCCTCTCAGCCCCTCTGTAGTCGGGCCCCAAAAGCAGCACGATGATCCTGCGGAAAAGGATGAGTCCTGTTGCAGCGACCACACAGAGAAACTGCGTTACATCATAGGCCGATCTGAAAAACCTCCTGTTATCTTCCATGTCTTTTTTTTCAAAGCGCTCCATGGCTACCGGAGACCAGTAGGCTATAAAAGTATTCTTAAATGTGAGTAGCAGCACAATGATCTTCATGGCGCTGGTGTAGATGCCCAGTTCATCAAAGTCCGAGAAGGTACGCAGAGCGAGCCTGTCGCAGCTTGAGAGCAGCCACTCCATGAGAAGCACCATTATGAACGGCACTCCATACCGGAGAAGCTCTCGGTAGGATAAATCCACAGTTTCCGGCTCGTGCATGGATTCCTTCAGGAACGCTTCCCACTGGGTAAAACCTCCGTCCCTCTGATTAACAAAAAATCTCACCATGATGAAGGCCGTGGTGATCCCCCATGGCACTGCGAGCGCATACAGCCCAACCCTGAAGTCGTTCCCCAGGAAATACCACGCCACAAAGATCGTCAGAAGCGCCAGCACCTTTTGCGCTATATTTATATTTGAATACAGTTTCCCCTTCTGCTGCATTCTGATGTCGAGAAAAAAGAATCTCTCAAAGACGGAAACGAGCGCATATATCACCACAAGGGCCGTTATATCCTTTCCGCTTTTCCCGAACAGAAAACCGTTTGCCGCTTCCGCATTGAAGCAATAGATCACTGATATGACGGATACTATCACCAGGGAGGGAAAAAGACATCTGAAGAGCAGCTGCTTCCTGTCCACTCCTTCCGAATAATAGTATCTGATGTAGGCCTGATCGAGACCCATGACTGCAAAGATATAGATGATCATGACGGCAGTCTCGTACATCCCTGTCCTTCCGAATTCGTCAGTGGACATGAGCCTCGTGACCAGAGGCGTCTGTACAAAGCCCAGCAAAAGGACGACGAAATTGCCGTAGAAATATGTCAGAAAACCCGAAAAGGGTCTGTCCTCTTTTTTATTATCAGAGCCTCCAGTAGGAGTAGCCATTCTCTTCAACCTCTTTTTTGTCAAGGATGCTCTTGATATCTATGATGACCTTCTCATTGTTTTTGAGTGAACTGTCGAAGAGAGTATCCATGCCGGAAAGCCCCATTTTTTTGTATTCATCATGGGCAACTCCAAGGATCAGACAGTCTGCATCATTGATATCCTTTATGTCTGTCAGCTCATATCCGTAGGTTTTCTTCACATCCTCCGGATCTGCCAAAGGATCCGTTATCCTTGGCTGTATCGTATATTCCGACAAAGCCGCGACAACCTCCATTATCTTGGAATTCCTCACATCGGGACAGTTCTCCTTGAAGGTTGCTCCGAGAAATACCACTTTTGAGGACTTCACTCTCTTGCCGGATACCACAAGCTGCTTTATGATCTTTTCGGCAATGAAGGAAGGCATGTCATCATTGATCCTCCTGCCTGAGGAGATGATCTGTGAATGATATCCGAGTTTTTCAGCCTCATATACAAAATAATAAGGATCGACTCCTATGCAGTGTCCTCCCACAAGTCCGGGTCTGAAACCGAGTGCGTTCCACTTTGTATTCATGGCCTCGATGACCTCGGTTGTGTCTATCCCCATCCTGTCAAAGGCCATGGCAAGCTCGTTAATAAAAGCGATATTAATGTCCCTCTGTGAATTCTCCACAACCTTTGCCGCTTCTGCTACTTTGATGGAACCTGCCCTGTGAACTCCCGCCTTTATGACCGTCTCATAGACTGCCGCAATGATTTCAAGTGATTCCTCATCCATTCCGGATACTACTTTCCTGATCGTCGTCAGCGTATGCACC
>CAMVDF010000251.1 GCA_947166195.1 uncultured Lachnospiraceae bacterium | reverse complement strand
TTTGTGACCTCTGGAAAAAAGATGTTCCGTGGCAATTTCGATCCCTTTTCCCTCATCCACAAACACGGATCTAATATTGGGACGCTTGATGGTCCCGTTCGCCATGACGATTGGTATGTCGGAAAAGCTGTCCAGAATCTCATCTTTTTCCAGCCGGTTGTAAATGGATCCGGTAAGAATAATGCCGTCGATATTCCGTTCAAGCATGATCGTCAGGTAGCGGTGCCAGTCCGCGATCTCTTCTCCGGTGTTGCAGATGATCACAAGGTATCCGAGATCCGTCAGCATGCGTTCCATTGTAAAGGATGTCGTCGCGTAATGGGGAACCCTTACATCGACTGCAAAGATCGCGACCGTCTTTGTGGAACCGCTCGCAAGCCCTCTCGCAATGGCGCTTGGCTGATAGGCGGCTTTTGCCATCACAGTCTCGATCTTTGCACGAGTTTTTTCACTGACATATCCCTTCTTGTTGATCACACGGGATACTGTAGCGATCGATACACCTGCTTCTCTTGCAATATCATAGATATTCATTCCTTCGTGACACAGCCTCCTGTTCTCAATTCCCGCACGTCATATGTGAAAGCGCTTTTACACCTTCATATTATACAAAAAAAACATGCGTTTCAATAGAGCAGGGCCGGGTCGAAGCCGGGTGTGACGATAAAATTGGCTCCCGCGCGGATCATAAAATCGATCTGTGCTGTATTTGTGGCTGTTCCCGCTCCGACCAGCATGTCCGGGCAGTTTTTCTTCGTCAGTGCGACCGCTTTCTCTGCACCGGCTGCGCGGAAGGTGATCTCCGCGGTATATACACCGCCTGTGCAGAGCGCCCTTCCCAGTGTCGCAGCGTCCGCTCCGGGTGATTCAGCTTGATGATGGGAACCAGGCCTGTAGCTGCGATCCGTTCGTTGAATTCATTCATCTGTGTTCACCTCCCTGCCGTCTCACCAGTGCGCACCGGTGGCGGTTTCATTGGCTGTGTGGTCGCGTCTGCTCAACAGCAGGCAAAGTGCGTCAAGTGTGATATGAAGGCTCTGGTCAAACAGCGAACTCAGCAGCTGGACAGAGGATCGGGCAGAACCGGCATCCCCTTTCACCGTACCGGGAATGACGAGCACTCTGTCCGCCGCAGATGCAAGCGGTGAATTCGGTTTGGATGTCACGGCGATCAGCTCCGCCCCGGCGTCTTTTGCCTTTTTTGCGTCATTACACACATTTGCGCTCTTTCCGGAACCCGAAACCGCCACGAACAGGTCGCCTTCTCTCAGAGCGGGTGTGATCGTCTCTCCCACAAAAAAAACCGTATAGCCGATATGCATCAGCCGCATCGCAAACCCTTTTGCCGAGAAGCCGGAACGGCCTTCTCCGTCCACGAACACGCGCCTGTCTTTGTCAAAAGCGCCCATCACATCCAACAGCTCCTTCTCGTCCACCTGCGAGAGAACCCCTTTGATCTCGTTTAAAATAACCTGCAATGTTTCAATCATCTCTTCCTCCTTGGCGAAGTGCTTCGCGCGCATATTTATACTCTTGCGGCTGTCCGGGCAAAGGTATCTGCAGCCGCTTTTATGTCCCCGGCCCCGGTGATGGCTCCTCCCGCGATGGCAATATCGACCCCCGCGTTTTTCAGGAAGGAAAGGTTTTCCGGTTTTACTCCGCCAGCTGCCGCAACAGCATGGACGCCTCCGAGAAGTTTCATTTTCTTCAGGACCAGTTCGGTGAGTCCTTCCCCCTGAAGATCTGAGGGAAGGTGGATCCCGAATATTGCTTCCGGAAACCGGTCTGCAAGTGCGCGGACCCGCTCATCCGGCAGCTCCAGGAGATCGATCAGATATTCTTTCCCGTATTCCCCTGCCACAGCCGCACAGGCTTTGATCGTGGAAGTCGAGGAAAAGCCCATCACCACAGCGATGTCCGCTCCGCTCTCATAAGCCTTCCGGAATTCGTATTCCCCCTCGTCGCAGGTTTTGATATCCGCGAGGATACACATCTGCGGAAAGCGTTTCCGCATGGTCCCTACGCTTATCTGCATCCCGTAATCTTTGATGAGAGAGGTGCCGATCTCCACAATATCGCTGATGCCACAGACCGCTTCTCCGATCTCCAACATGCGCTCCAGGCTGACCCTGTCTATGGCTGTCTGAATCTTCATACCGGTTCTCCCCTCTCGCCCATAAAAGCCTTCAGTTCCTCCCTTGTCGGCAGCCCTTCATTATCGCTGCGGACTGAAACCTGGATGGCACCGATGGCATTGCCGCGGGCAACTGCTTCCTCCAGGGAAAGCCCCTCCAGGAGGGCGCTGAGCACGCCGACAGCAAAGCCGTCTCCGGCTCCAACCCGGGATATGTTTTTCCATCTCGCCGCTGCTTACAAAAGCACCCTTCGATCCGTCCTTCACGATCACGGTTTTTGCTCCGATCGCCCGGTAAAATTCTGCGATCATCTTCGGATCTTCGCTCCCCATGAGGATCTTTCCTTCCCCTGTCCCCGGGAGGACAATGTCTGCCTTCGAGGCCAGATCATTGACAGTCCAGATCATCGCCTCTTCGCTTTCCCACAGAGATAGGCGCAGATTGGGATCAAAGCTGATCAGCATTCCGTTTGCTCTGGCCTTTTCCATCAGGCGGTAGGTCGCGTCGCGGCAGCTCTGGGAGAGGGCGGGCGGAATACCGGTGACATGCAGGATCTTTGCTCCCGAAAAGTCCAGTTTGTCCACATCCTCTTCTGTCATATGTGAAGCTGCGCTGCTTCTTCGGAAATAAACTACTTCCGGGTCTCCTTCCGAGACCCTGTTTTTGAGCGGGAACCCTGTCCAATAGCGGTCATCATAGGTGACCTGAACCTCGATTCCTTCGCTTTTGATTTTCTTTTCTATATATCTTCCAAAGGGGTCCTTTCCGAGTTTCGTGCAGTAGGCCGCCTTGTGCCCGAGCCTTGTAAGACCGATACCGACATTGATCTC
>CAMVDF010000250.1 GCA_947166195.1 uncultured Lachnospiraceae bacterium | reverse complement strand
AAAATGGGATACAAAAGTGCCGTCATATCGGAAGAATATACGGTTACCCACGAGGCGGTGAACGCCCCTGAAGTGGAGCCGAAGGAAGGAAAAAAGACAAACCCCGAAAACATCAGGGCATCTGCGGATGAAGGGCTTGAGATCTACTATACGGTGGATGGCAGCAAACCGTCCCTGGAATCAAAAAGATATGAGGGGGAGATACCCATGCCCCTCGGAAAAAGTACATTCAGCTTTGTCTGCGCGGACGGAAACGGAAATCTGAGTGATGAGGTAACGGTGGAGTATGACCTGCAGATGATGGCGCCTTTTTCACCTGCCGACGGCATCAATTATCTTCTGGCAAATCTTGTGAATACGGGAAAGATCCTTGATATCGCAGGACATACACCCGACGGCAAAGATACCTTGAAATACGAGTGCAACAGCTGCTACAGATCCGGAAGCCGTATTTATTATATGATAACCGAATTACATGAAACTGACGGAAAGACCGAAGAGACCGGTGTCATCTATGCACTGGATTTTGCAACCCTCGAGCTTTACAGCGCAGGCAGGGACAACGACGGCAATTTCACCTTCGAGCTCCTTACAGTCCTCCAGTGACCTGTCCTCAAAAAAAGCAGCAAGTTGAGCAATTCGTAAGGTAGATGCGCGAGCAGGAGGGCCCCGTGCCGAGCACCTGCCGGAGCGCAAGGTACGGGAGGTGGCCTGCGGGAGCAGGAGCCAATGCGTGAAACGCTCAACTTGCCGGCTCAAAATGGTATCTTGAGAAGAAATGCCGAAGTGTGATATTATAGAATGTCGTTTATTAAATCAAGCAAAGGAGTCTCATATGCAGTTATTGAAAGACAGGATCCTGTCCGAGGGAAGAGCCCTGAATGAGGATATCCTGAAGGTGGACAGCTTCATCAACCATCAGGTGGACACGAACCTCATGGAGGCCATAGCCTGCGACTTTGCAGAGCATTTTGCGGATATGGGAG
The DNA here is from genome assembly GCA_947166195.1 of uncultured Lachnospiraceae bacterium. Lineage (GTDB taxonomy): Bacteria > Bacillota > Clostridia > Lachnospirales > Lachnospiraceae > NK4A144. Next base: position 1,981 of record CAMVDF010000250.1, on the reverse strand, counting down.
TGACAAAGGTTGTGACCATAGAAAGCTCCGGCATAGCACCGGCGGTATTTACGGCGCACAGGATGGGCGTTCCAATGATCATATTGAAAAAGCAGCCTTCAAAGGTGCTCAATGAGGATCTGTATCATACCATGATCACCTCCTACACAAAGGGGACAAATTATGAACTGACCCTTTCGTCAAAGTACGTGGGAGAGAATGACCATGTCCTGATCATTGACGATTTCCTCGCAAACGGAGAGGCGGCCACCGGAGCCATCAGGCTTTTGCGCATGGCTCACGCAACGGTTGCGGGACTCGGGATACTGATAGAAAAATCCTTCCAGCCCGGACGCGACAAGCTTGAAAGGGCGGGGGTACATGTATACAGTCTGGCGAGGATCGCGGGACTGAAAAAAGACGGGATTGAATTCCTGGACTGATCTGGAGATGTTATGAAAAAAGTTGTAAAATTCGGCGGCAGTTCTCTTGCCAGTGCCGAGCAGTTCAAAAAAGTAAGGGCGGTGATCGATTCCGATGCCGACAGGAGGTATGTGATCGTATCCGCGCCCGGAAAGAGAAATCCGAAGGACAAAAAGGTCACCGATATGCTGTATGAGTGTTATGCCCAGGCGGAATCGGGAAAGGATTTTCTCAAATTACTGAGGGATATCAGGGACCGTTTTCAAAAGATCATAGACGGTCTGCATCTGAAAACCGATCTGAGTGAAGAATTCAGGATCATTGAGCAGAGGTTCAGGGAGAAAGCAGGCAGTGATTATGCTGCATCAAGAGGTGAGTATCTCAACGGCATCATCATGGCCGATTATCTGCAGGTTGCCTTCCTGGATTCCGCAAAGGTCATTTTTTTTGATGCGAACGGTGAGTTTGACTACGAAAAGACGAACGATACTCTCTCAAAGGCCCTGAAAGATGTGGAAAAGGCGGTGATCCCGGGATTTTACGGTTCAGCCCCCGACGGAAAGGTCAGGACTTTTTCGAGAGGCGGTTCCGATATCACGGGTTCCATAGTTGCCAGAGCCGTAAAGGCGGATGTATATGAAAACTGGACGGATGTTTCGGGATGTCTTGTTGCGGACCCCAACATAGTTGAAAATCCCGAGGTCATAGATATCATCACATACAAGGAACTGAGGGAGCTTTCCTATATGGGAGCCTCCGTTCTTCATGAAAATTCCATCTTTCCCGTCAGGATAGAGGGAATACCCATCAATATCAGAAACACGAATGCTCCTGATGAAAAGGGTACATGGATCGTTCAGAGCACGGGCCAGAGAGCCAAGTACACCATCACCGGTATCGCCGGCAAAAAAGGCTTTTGCTCAGTGAACATAGAAAAGGACAAGATGAACACGGAGGTTGGATTCGGCAGGAGAGTGCTCCAGGCCTTTGAGGACAATGATATCTCCTTTGAGCATATGCCTTCGGGTATTGACACCATGACCGTTCTTGTGCATCAGGATGAGTTCATGAACAAGGAGCAGAATGTGGTTTCGCAGATAAACCGCACCACTCATCCGGACAGCATAGAGATCGAATCGGACCTGGCTCTCATAGCAGTGGTGGGAAGGAGCATGAAGTCCTCGAGAGGTACCGCAGGCAGGATCTTTTCGGCACTGGCACATGCAAACGTAAACGTCAAGATGATAGACCAGGGTTCATCCGAGCTGAATATCATCATCGGTGTGACCAATGATGATTTTGAGACTGCCATCAAGGCGATCTACGATATATTCGTGACCACAAAAATTTAGCAAGATAATACATTGGTTTTAAGGAGGATCTGATGTTTGAGATAGTTGAAGCGCAGATGCTGACCGACAACATCAAAAAGCTTGTCGTGAAAGCAGAAAATGTTTCGCATGCATGCAAGCCCGGCCAGTTTCTGATGGTCAGGACCGATGAATGCGGTGAGAGGATAGCCCTGACCATCTGTGACTATGACAGGGAAGCAGGTACGGTCACGCTGGTATTCCAGGCC
>CAMVDF010000249.1 GCA_947166195.1 uncultured Lachnospiraceae bacterium | reverse complement strand
CCCTCGTCAAGCCCGCGCCCAGAGCGGCTTTCGGAGGTTTTATTGTTTGAAGCCCGCATGTTTACTGGATTATATGGGTGTCGATTTTTTCGTGCAAAAAATGCACAGAAATCATCTGTGCATTTTCTACATTCGAAATCCGTTCCGGACCCCGTTCTTTTTTATCTGTCCGCCGAATGATTATTTTGTTGCAGGGGGACGGTTCTCTGTTTCGTGAAATACCAAAACAAAGAACCGTCCCCCTGCATCTGTATATTTTCAGGTCTGATTTTGCAAGTCCTCACAGATCCATTCACACCGTTTCATACTTCGACAGTCTGGATTTCAAATCCTCAATCTCTATGTCTTTTTCATTAATCTCTCTATCCTTTTTGTCCAGTTCTTTGTCTTTTTCATCGATCTCTCTATCCTTTTTGTCCAGCTCTTTGTCTTTTTCATCGATCTCTCTATCCTTTCTGTCCAGCTCTTTGTCTTTTTCATCGATCTCTCTATCCTTCTTGTCCAATTCTTCCTGCATGTACTGCAGATCTTCGAGAGCCGCTTTTTCATAATCTTCCGATGTAAACAGCAGATAATCGTCCACGATCTCCTCCTTGTATCTTTTCAGAAACTCCGACAGGATGCCTTCATCGATACATTCATCAATGACTGACATCAGTTTGTTTTTTTGTTCCTTTTTGTCTTTTGTCTTCCTTACGGAATCCTTAGCTCTGGCCGTAAATTCTGCAAACTGTCCAAGTGTAATACAGGCTTTCATCAGATCTTTGTTGTGACCCTTGTTTATATTATACACCCGCACAGTAAGCTCCAGGGCAGTATCTTCGATCCTTTTTTCATACAGGTCCGACAGCTTCATCTCATACTGTTCCGGTACTTCTTCATCTCCGTTATAAAACACAATGAAGACCGGTGTAGGAATCCGGTTGACGGTTCTTCTCAAAAGCCTGTGTCCGGGGTTATCTCTTCTCACTTCCTCTGAGAGATACAGCAGAAACCGAAGCGGCATATTTCTGTTTACGGTTGACTGGTGTTCGTAAAAATTATTTGTATTCTCAAAGATGAAGGAAACATCGTTTTTCATCTTTGCCGAGATACCGGTCAGGTTCCCGTCCTCGTCGGTCAATGTACTGATCTCTACATCATCGTAATTTTCATAGTGTGTTCCGTTTACAGCATTGTAAAGCTTCAGCGCTTCCTTTTTGTCATTGAAAAGCAGCGCAAACACATTCGCTTTGTGTTCTCTCAGTTTTCTGTTCATTTTACCTCCTGAAATAATGGATCTGTTGCAGGAGGGTTATCGCTCCTGCTGTTTAGTGGGTTAGTCAGCATGAGCGACAGACTTTCTTAAGTCCGGTTGTACGATGATGAAGTGCCTGAAACGGCTGCTTCGAGATCATCCTGCTCAGCTTTGCAGTGAATCTGCGACCGTTTTGATTATAGTAAAATAAAAATGCCGTGTCAATATCATTTTGACACAGCATCATGCACAGCATCATTCCACAGCATCATGCCTGCTTGTCCCTGTCTTTTTTTATCTGCTCGTAGTATGCCTTGTATCTGTACAGGCTGCGTTTGCTGATGTCGTTTCTTTCAGCGATCTCAACCATGTCCATACCTTCCTCGTAGCATTTGACAAAGTCGTTGTAGATCGCCATCCATTTGGCATTGTGTTTCTGTCTTCCACTGGTTTTTCGATTTTTGTAGTATTCGAGTTCTTCCTTCAGCCCGGCGTTTTCTTTTTCCAGCTTTTCTATCTTCTGAAGAGCCTCTTCAAGAGTGAGTTTCTTTTTCATGTTATGCTTCCTTTATTATTTTATTTTGATGCGGGGGGACAGTTCTCTGTTTCGTGAGATACCAAAACAGAGAACCGTCCCCCTGGTTCACGCTATCCCGAAACAGAGAACCGTCCCCCCTGTTTCACGCTATCCCGAAACAGAGAACCGTCCCCCCTGTTTCCGTCCCCCTGTTTCACCCTGTGGATCATGGTTTGCCGAGGAGGATGTAGACGGCGGAGGTGGACAGGCAGAAGAGGATGAGCAGGCAGGAGATGAGCTGCTCACGCTTTTTTCCTTCCTTTGAAAACAGTCCCAGGAACATGCCCTCAATCACGATGACATACTGGATATACCTGAAGTCCTGGGATGAAAAATACGGCGCCTTGAAGCTGAAGTGCACGAGAAAGACCACGGGAACTATCCAGGACAGGAACCAGTAGATGCTTTCGACGGTATCTTCCTTTTTCCTCAGCTTTTTCACTGTCACATATACGGTGGCAAAGACCGCCAGAAGCGCAAGGATGGTCCCGAGTATCAGCGCCGCCCAGGCAATGGGAGTTATCCTTGCGTAGTTTTCCGCAAGGTTGGTCTCTCCGAAAAGCGACGTTTTTATTATGGAAAGGGGTATGTTGAAGTCATCAAAGGCGTCCCCCTGGCTCATCATGTTCACAAAGGGCTTCGGCGTCCTCACATCAAAGATCCTGGCTGCCGGGCTGTACTGCTCCACCGGCTGTCCGACCTCGGGAGTGTAGTTTATGGGCGTGCCGAACTTTATCAGGTTTCTGACGGGATAGAAAAGTGCAGGCGGTACACAGATCAGGGCAAATAATAAATACTGCCCGAGATACCGCAGAAATCCTTCCTTTTTTCCGCTGATCCATTTTTCGATGAAGAGAAAAGCGACGGGGATGGCTGCCAGGGCTCCGGAAAGCTTTGCCGCCATGGAAAGTCCTATGCACAGTGCGACGGGGATGATGTTGAGGAGGGTGCTCCTCCTGTACCATCTGAGTGCGAAGTAGAGGCTCATGACCATGAGCAGCTCGCAGAGGCAGTCGTTGTTGATGGAGCCTGCCATCAATATGAAGCCGGGATGAAGGGCTGTCAGGGTAAACGCTATGATCATGGCGTTTCCTTCAAGGCCCGCCTCTTTGAAGATCAGGTATGCAAAGAGCAGTATGAGCATACTGTAAAAGAGCGTCAGATACTGGACATCCTCGCAGGCTCTGTCGTAATTCTTTCC
>CAMVDF010000248.1 GCA_947166195.1 uncultured Lachnospiraceae bacterium | reverse complement strand
AGATCATCATCCCGGCCTTCTGTCCGGATCCGGATCATATATGGAGTTCCCTCTCCGATCACAACCGGTTCATCAAATTTGATCTCCGAATAGTTGTTGTCCGTAATTTCCGCCGCATTTATCCTTCCCTGTCCCAAAACCGTATTACCGTCTTTTGTAAGGATCTGTGCCGTCACGTCGCAGTCCCATTTTTCCTCATATGTAGCAAACATCACTCCCACACCCACTATTTCATTTTGCGAGGCCACATAAACCTGCTGATATACATCATCATCCGTCAGCGGCTCTGAAACAACGGTAAGGTCGGAATCCGGTGCATCCGCGATCACATGAGCCTGCATATTCATAAAAACTACCGTAAATACCAATGCCGCAAAACAAACAACCCCCAGGATGCTTCGTAACCTCATGGGCCACTTATGTCCTTCCAATGACACATCTTTATCCTTTAACAGAAATCCCGGCATAAGGAATACGGTATAGGTCAAAAAGATCGCAACAAAGACCGTAAATAAGAGATTAATATCCAGAGAGCCCAGCAAAGTCTTTATGCTGTTAGGACCTGCCAGATAGACATCCCAGTATTGACCCAAAACCCCTTCATAAAGCAGATGATGATCCGTCGCGTAGACCCAAAATGATGTGATAAAAAGAATAAAGGCTCCGTAGAGCAAAAGATCAAGCAGCATGTAGACCCGGAAATGCTTGCTCCTTGCTACTGCAAAGGACCAGAACGGAACGCCCAAAAGCAGCCATTGCGGATGCCAGAATGATAATCCGAAAATAATGAATAATATTATATTCAAAAGGTACAATAACCACTCGTCCTTTTTCTCTTCCGGAAACTCAACAAAGTAACATACGCCGCACACAAGCACCCATAAAACCGGCACTACCGCAACATTTACAAATCCATTATTATATGCAACATTCATCACATAGCCTGTGGCATTAAATCCAAACACACCGTCTCTGAATCCGTCTGACCCCATATAGATCAGTGTTTCCACGGCAAACAGGCTTACCACGCCAAGCATGGACAAAAGTATCCGAAATACTTTTTTCTCTTTCATCAAAAGCATCGGAACAAATATTAAAAGCGCAAAATATTTGCATGTGATGGCTATCGCGAAAGCCGCAATAAACTTTTTTCTCTCGTCCTTAAAGTAAAAGTAAATGCCCAATACCATAAAGAATACGGTAATGATGTCGTACTGTCCAAACATAAACTGGCTGTACATTGCGATAGGATTGCTGACAAACAAAAAAGCCACCCACACGGAAGTGCGGCGATCCATCCCCCGCAGGCGGCAGATCTTTGCCATATAATATGCGGTCAGCATATATACTATCGTTGTGCCAAGTTTATACCACAAATGGACCTTCAATGATGCGATCATCGTCGGTCCCGTTATCCATCCCAAAAGATAGATCGGAATATTCCATATGGCAAAAAACGCATAGGTGGTCGGCATATATGCCAGACCGCCCATCATTTGCGTGTTGTAATCATAGAAATCCAATATATGTCCCTGGAGATATGCTATAGAAGCGCCGCCAGTGTGCAGCATGTCGCCGTGCTGAAATGTAATGAAACAAAAAAAAGCCAAAACTACCCAAATGAGCCAGTCCGGCTTGCTCATATTTTTCGCAATGGTTAAAACTTTTTCCTTCATTTTGCTCTCTCTTTATGGAGGAAAAAGAGAAATACCCTCTTACTCCTCTGAAAACCCAAACCAGAATGCATACTACCATAAAAGCACTTTGTATTCAACGATCACAGCATTGGAGAGTGTTGCCATTGACCGCCCCGTTGATATTTAAGGAGGCACCTTAATCAGCATTTTTCTAAAAAAATAATGCTTGACAAGGATTTAATCGCAGCGCATAATCCATATTAGTGAATCGAAGCAGGCATAGATGGAGGTCGGGATGACAATAAGTGAGAGGATATTTGAACGTTTAGAGAAGCTTTCCATGAGCCAGAAGGAGCTTTCGGAAAAAACCGGGATAAAGGAGAGCGCCATAAGCGAGTGGAGAAAGAAGAAAACAAATCCATCATCTGAAAAGATAATGCCTATCTGCAAGGCTCTCGGTGTTTCGCCCGAGTGGCTTTTGTCCGGGATCGACGCTGCCGGGAGCCGGAATATCGACTACTATATAGTCCAGAAAAACACGGATATCGGAAAGCTTATTTCCTTCTATAATGATCTGGATCCGTCTTTCAGAGAGCGTGTCATGGGTTATGCCGAGGCCTTTGCCTCTCTGGACGAAAAAGAAAAGAAAACGGAATAATAATACTGTCCAGGCCAAAAAGAGAACAGCCCCTTCTCTCCCGTCTGTCAGTCCTCAACCGGCAGGTAAACTCGTTATAGTATATTTGTTTCGTTCAATGTGAAGATTATATTCTTTCTTCTCACCGGTAGGAGAAACAAGCGTCAATACCGTGTCGCCGCCTCTTTTAAAATCCGCGTGCAGCATATAGGCCTCAACGCCTTCATTATACCTGATCTCAATGTCTCCAAACTTCTCATCCGACAGCTGTGCTGTATAGGAGCCATCGAACTGGTATTCCTCTCCATTCCCCATGATCTCGGTGCTGTATACCGGCGGATTTAAAAGACTTATGATCGTGAGAACAACAACGGCAACAACGCCGATGATCGCACCGACTTTTTTTATTATCCGGTTTTTAAAGATGACCACGGGATACATGATCATGGCGCAGGCGCAGAACACCGAGATCAGGATATACCTCGGCATCGCAAACAGAAAATCGGAAAAATACGCGCTGTAAGAGCCGGCGGTCATAATTATCATTGGAAGCAGGATCAGATATCCCCACCATTTGTCCTTCTTCATCCAATAACCGACAAAGCCCATGGGGAAGCAAAGTATCGTCCAAATGAACCAATATTTATAATATCCAAACAATCCCCATCCCTGCCAGCTGAAGGGCACCTGAATCAGATAAATAAGCGGCTGGCTGATCAGAAAGAATACAAAGCATTTCAGTGCCGAATCCAGGTTGG
>CAMVDF010000247.1 GCA_947166195.1 uncultured Lachnospiraceae bacterium | reverse complement strand
ACGCAGATGACCTCCCCAGAGGATACAGATCGGGTATCGATCCGCTGAGAAGGACGGAAAGATCAGAGAGCACGGCGGAGGCGGCAAAAAGATACATAGAGGATAACTATGTAAAGGACATATCACTTGATGATGTTGCGGGATATGTTGAGGTGAGTCCTTATTATCTGTCAAGGCTTTTCAAGGAGGAGACAGGCGAGACCTTCATGGAATATCTGACATCGCTGCGAATGAAAAAAGCCATGGAACTGATGAAGGATCCGGACAATTCCATCAAGGATATCTGTGCCGAGGTAGGATATTCGGATCCAAACTATTTCTCAAGAATATTTAAGAAATCTGAAGGTGTGACCCCAACGGAGTATCGTGAGAGCATGAAGGAGAACAAATGAAGATCGAAAAGAGAATCATCTGCATACTGCTTTCAGTTCTGCTGCTCTCCGGCTGCGGAACGGGAAAGGAAAATGATGACCAGCAGAAAAAGGTCGGAGGAAAAGGCAATCCCCTGGAGATAGGAGTGACCTTTGACAGCTTTGTCATCGAAAGATGGGAAAGAGACAGGGACATCTTTGTGTCGACAGCAAAGGATCTGGGAGCAGAGGTCAATGTGCAGAACGCAAACGGTGATGTGAACAGACAGAAGGATCAGATCAAGTACTTCATAGAAAAGGGCGTGGATGCCATAGTTGTGGTAGCGGTTGACAGCAATGCGCTTGCAGGTGAGGTGAGGGAGGCAAAGTCCAGAAACATACCTGTGATCGCCTATGACAGACTGGTGAGAAATGCGGGGGTGGATCTGTATATCTCCTTTGACAATGAGATGGTGGGGCACTACATGGCAAAGGCCCTTCTCACATCTCTTTCCGGCAAAGGAAAGATACTAAAGATAAACGGACCTGCAAAGGACAACAACGTATCACTGGTGAATAAAGGCTTTGACGAGACCATGGCAGGCCGCAACATAAAGGTTGAGGATGTGTACTACGCTTCGGAATGGAACGGAGAGGAAGCCTTCAGGTATCTCGAGGAACATCAGGAGCTGGCTGATTCGGTGGACGGGGTGATGTGCGGAAACGATTCACTGGCAGGTCAGGCTGTGAGGTACTATTCCGTCAAAAGGAGAGCCGGCGAGGTGGCTGTCGTGGGACAGGATGCGGATCTGGATGCCTGCCAGAGAGTTGTGGAGGGTACCCAGACCATGACGGTATACAAGCCGATCGAAAAGCTGGCAAAAAAAGCAGCCGAGTGTGCGGTGAAGCTGGCGACAGGGGAGAGCGTTGAAACAGAGGATTCCGTTGAGGACGGAAGATACACCGTTCCCTATGTGAAGATCGACCCCATAGCAGTCACAAAGGATAATATTGACGAGGAGATCATAGACAGCGGATTTCACCTGAGAGAGGATGTTTACCTGACCAGGCAGCAGGACGAATAATATATTTCGTATTTATTACATTTCAGACCACAAGATATAGTGAAAATACAGGTGTTATAATTCCGCAATTTGACATAATATTACAAATTTGTTAAGATGCACCTATGGTGAAGAAGTGTATGATGACGGCAGTAGCGGCAACACTTGGCCTGCTGCTTGCCCTTTCAACTGAATACACCGTATTTGCGTCGGATGTACTGAGGGATGTGTCCGCAGGAGCCGGAAAATATGCCAATCCCCTGTGCGATACATCGGATGCCATGACAGCTTCCTTCGGAAAGAATCCAAAGAGCGATGTTCTTTCTGCGGGAGCCGGAGGAGACATGATGACAGTGGTCGACACCTCTGCAGAGGTCGTGTCCTTTGATACCCTGTCAGCATCCGAAGAAAGCGTTCCTTCAGAGGAGGAGAGCGATGAGCTTTCGGGACTGTGCGTTGCAAATGTAGAGAATGCCATGAATGTCCGCAGGGAGCCGGGTGAGGATGCTTCTCTGGCAGGATATCTGTACAAGGACTGCGTCTCCGAGATAGTGGAACAGCGTGACGGATGGACTCATGTGAAGTCCGGAAATCTCGAGGGCTGGGCCAAGGATGAATATCTGGTTTTCGGAGATGATGCAAAGACAAAGATAGAAGAAGGAAACAGAAAGATAGCAACCATCACCACTGAGACTCTCAGGGTCCGCGCTGATGCGGATGAAAACGCCGACATCACTGCTCTCCTCGGTCAGGGGGTAGAGGTCCGTGTGGTGGAATCCGAAGAAGGATGGACAAAGGTCCGTTTTGATGACGGTACGGAAGGCTCCGAGGAAGGCTATGTATCAAACGACTACATTTCGGTAGGTTATGATTTCCTGCAGGGAGAGACCGTGGAAGAGGTCGCTGCCCGTGAAAAGAAGGAAAAGGAACAAAAGGAAGCAGCGGCAAAGGCATCGGAGAAACTCAAAAAAAGCTCCAAATCTTCTGCAGACAAGGTAAAGGAATCCGTGGCAGCGGCAGCGGAAAACAACAACGCAGCCCAGACTACGGCCACCAATGTGACAAACAACGGTGCGGCAAGCGCATCTGTTGATGATGAGACTCTGCTGGCAGCCCTCATACAGTGCGAATGCGGAAACGATATATATGAAGGACAGCTCGCAGTAGGAGCAGTGGTCATGAACAGGGCGAGGGGCTCGTACGGCAGCATCAGGGGTGCTATCTATGCGCCCGGACAGTTCGGACCTGCATCCAGCGGAAAGCTGGCGGTGACGCTTTCGACAGGAGCCATAGGACCGGTGGCAAGGCAGGCTGCAAAGGATGCCATCAGCGGCGTATCGAATATAGGAACGGCTACACACTTCAGAAATGCCAGATCGGGGCATGCGGGTGTGGTCGTGGGACACCACGTATTCTGGTAGGATGAAATATGAACGGAATAATAAGTGATCTTTTCGGAGCCGGAGTCCAGAGCGGGATCTGGCTCGTCGTTTTAATAGCGATGCTTCTGGTCGAGGCATCAACAGTCTCCCTGACATGCATATGGTTTGCGGCAGGAGCTTTGGCGGCGCTCATAGCATCCATGCTGGGTGCGCCCATATGGCTTCAGACGGTGCTGTTCCTTGCGGCAGCCCTGCCGCTGATCCTGCTCA
>CAMVDF010000246.1 GCA_947166195.1 uncultured Lachnospiraceae bacterium | reverse complement strand
GAGGTCGGAGGCAGTTTTCTGAAGCATCCGGGCGCGAAGGATGTGGGAGTGGAGTTTTTCAGTCTTTCAAAAAGCTTTAATATGACAGGTGCAAGAGTAAGCTTCTGCATAGGCAGGAAGGATGTCATAGCAGCATTCAGAAAGCTTCGTGAACAGATAGATTTCGGTATGTTTTATCCCATACAGAAAGCTGCAGTTGCTGCACTCACCGGTCCTCTTGACATGGTCAGGAAGCAGTGCACGGATTACGAGGAAAGGCGAAATGAGCTGTGCGGAGGACTTCGAAAGATAGGCTGGGATCTGCCTGATTCCCACGGGAGCATGTTCGTGTGGGCGCCGGTGCCGGAAGGATTTGAGGACAGCTTTTCATTTTGCATGGAGCTGATGGAAAGGGCAGGCGTGATCTGTACTCCGGGAGCCAGTTTCGGACCGCTTGGAGAGGGGTATATCAGAATGGCGCTTGTACTGGAGCCTATCGAGATCAGAGAAGCAGTCAGGGCAATAGATGAAAGCGGGATACTGAGGTGAAAAAATGAAGGACGGAACTCAGAGGGTAGCTGCGTATATCGATCTTTCTGCTGTCAGGTTCAACCTGGAGAGCATGAGGGCCAACCTTGCAAAGGGAACACTTATTACAGCTGTAATAAAAACGAATGCATACGGTCACGGTGCAGTTGCCATAGCGGAAAATATCGAGCAACTGGACTATTTATGGGGATTTGCCGTGGCTACCTTTGAGGAGGCAAGGGAACTGCGGGATGCGGGGATCAAAAAACCGATACTTATTCTCGGATATACATTTCCGTATTGTTATCAGGACATGGCAAGACTTGATATACGTCCCGCAGTGTTTCAGCGGGCTTCCCTGACAGAGCTTTCCAAAGCGGCGGAGTTTGTGGAAAAGGATATTTCCGTTCACATAGCTATCGATACTGCAATGTCCAGGATAGGCATATTGCCCGATGATGAGGGGTTAAAGTATGTAAATGATGCCCTGCACACTCCGGGTATCAGGGTGGAAGGGATATTTACCCACTTTTCAAAGGCTGATGAAAAAGAAAGAGATACCACGATCGGCCAGATAGGGCGGTTTAAGGGCTTTTGCGAAAGGATCCGGGATGAGCTTATGTATGAGATACCCGTGAAACACTGCTCCAACAGCGCAGGGATCATTTCATATAAGTATGCGAACATGGATATGGTCAGGGCCGGGATCACGATGTACGGTCTGTGGCCTTCAAATGAGGTGCCTCAGGATATAGTGCCCTTGAAACCGGTCATGTCCCTTTGCTCACATGTGGTCTTCGTCAAGGATATTGAAGACGGGACTGAGGTAAGCTACGGAGGAACATATGTTGCAAAAGGCACGAGACGGATAGCCACGATCCCTGCAGGCTACGGGGACGGATATCCCAGAAGCCTTTCAAACAAAGGATATGTCCTGATCAGAGGAAAAAGGGCTCCCATAGCAGGAAGGGTTTGTATGGATCAGTTCATGGCCGATGTTACCGATATTCCCGATGTCAGGGAGGGAGATAAGGTTACGCTTGTAGGAAGAGATGGTGATGAAGAGATCACCATGGAAATGCTCGGTGAGCTTTCAGGAAGGTTTAATTATGAACTGGCATGTGATATTAATTCCCGGGTTCCAAGGATAACCGTCAACAGATAAAAAGATACTTTTCTTTAAGCACATCCGTTCCTGCATGTCTCATATGACGCGCAGGTTGATTATATTCTCAAAAAATAGTATGATATATGAACATATTCTTTATTTTTGTTCGCGATTTGTTTTCAAAAGGAGAAGGTGGATATGAAAAAACTTTTTGGGAAAGCCAACCTGTCATTCATGATCGCCCTGCAGATGCTTGTGCTGCCGGCGGTCATCTGTCTCATCATTTCGGTGATCTTACTCGGAAGCGAGATGAACAGCACCTATGATGATGCCGAGGGTCTTTATTATGATACCCTGTATCAGATCAACAACAAGCTGGTCAATGCCGACAGGGATTTCTATCAGGCAATGAACGCCGCCCAGCAGTATATGAGCGTTGCAATGTCAGACGGAAGTCTTCCTCCGGAGGTGATGGATCAGCTCTACAAGGAGCGGGTAGCTTCATTTGATGAGAATCTGGAGCAGACACTTGAAAGGGTCGCCGGGGCTGATGAGATAGCGGCAACGGTGCCGTATCTTTACACGGGTATTCAGATAGACGGTAAGACTTACAAGGAGTATTCAGAGGAATTTACGGCAAATTATAACGATTGGCTCAAAGTATATGATTTCAAGACTCAGGAAGGTGATATCACTGCATTTAATGAGGATTTTGAAAAGACTCGTGATGCGATATCCGGAATGACAGATATCGTTGAAAAGTGGGCCGAGGAAGAGGATGTACAGGCAAAAAAGGATATTAACGCAAAGGTTGTAAGGATCAGCATCATCTTTGCCGTTGTCATCGTACTTATCTACGTACTTGTACTTGTGACAGCCAAGTCGCTTTCAGACGGTATCAAAAAGATCGAGGGTGCCATCAACAATATGTCAAACGGTGACTTTGTGACACATCTTGAGGTTGATTCACCGATAAAGGAGTTCAAGGGCATTGCATTGGCTTCGGAGAATATGAGGCACAATCTCCATGAGGCCCTGAAGAGGATAATCTCCAGTGCCCAGACGGTCGATAACGATGCTTCTGCTGCAAAGGACAGGATATCCGACAGCCAGACCGCAACCTCGGATATCAGCCATGCAGTATCCGATCTTGCAAACGGTGCAACAGCTATGGCTTCCGATGTTCAGAGTGCAGCTGATATCACCGTAGGGATCGGAAATGCAGTCGAGGATGTTCTCGGAGCCGCAAATTCCAATCTTCAGAACGGACGCAGCGTGATGGATGAATCGCTTCGTGTGAAGCAGGAACTTGGAGATCTTGTAAGTTCAGGCGAGAATACCCGTGAAAAGGCAAACCGCGTTTCCGAGTCAGTCAGTGAGACTGCTGTTGTGGTTTCACAGATCAGCCAGGCTGCGGAACTGATCATGTCCATAGCAAGCCAGACCAATCTCCTGGCCCTCAATTCTT
>CAMVDF010000245.1 GCA_947166195.1 uncultured Lachnospiraceae bacterium | reverse complement strand
ATGAGCTTTCAAACCACGCTCATTCGAGGTTTCTGACCAGGACAAACCACAAGGTCGGCAGGCTCAATACCCTGGGCTCAAAGGCTGCCGATGAGGGGGTGGACATGGCAGTCATGAGAGAGGCAGTGCTGATGCAGTTTTCCTGGCCCGGATGTCCTACGATCTACTACGGGGACGAGGCGGGGCTGACAGGCTTCACCGATCCCGACAACAGACGATCCTATCCCTGGGGAAATGAGAACTTTGAGCTGATAGATTATCACAGGGCTCTGATCCGCATACACAGGGAATGTCAGGAGCTTCGGGAGGGCTCTCTCAAAAGGCTTCTGACAGGCTATGCCCTGCTTTCCTACGCCAGGTTCACCAGGGAGTATGTCAGCATCATCATAGTCAACAACAACAGCAGATCCGAGGAAAAGGAGATATCCGTATGGGAAACAGGACTCCCGCTGCATGTGAAGCTGCGGAGACTGATACTCACATATGAGGACAGCTTTACTACGGAGCCCTTCACCTATGAGGTGAAGCACGGATACCTGCACGTATATATGCAGCCGAAATCCGCAATGATCCTCAGAGGCTGCGTGAAGGATTAAAATATGACAAGGGGACAGTCCCCCTGTCACATTATTTGATATGTTACCCAAGGTGTGGTACATTAATTGAAGTTATGAAAGATAAGCGGGTATGGTGGAATAGGCAGACACAAGGGACTTAAAATCCCTCGGCAGCGATGCCGTGCCGGTTCAAGTCCGGCTACCCGCATTTTTTGGGACGGGGGGTGAAACAGAGGGACGGTTCTCTGTTTCGTGAGGAACCAAAACAGAGAACCGTCCCTGCTGTTTCGTGAGATACCAAAACGGAGAACCGTCCCTGCTGTTTCCCTGCTGTTTTAGCTTTGTACAGGAGGCATGAATGGAGAACAAACGATACGGAAAGTCGATCGGCGACATCATGAAGATCAAGAGCGACTTTTTCACCAAAAACAAAGAGATGCTGGAAATGTCCTCCCGCCAGGCAGATGCACTCCTTCGTCAGCCCGAGAGAAAGATCTGCAAGATCTGCCACGAGCCGCTCGGAGGAGAAATTTTTTATCACAGCCAGAGGATGGAATATTACCTCTGCGGCAAATGCGGCCATGTAAACAGCAGGTATGAGGATACCGATGATTTTGCAAATGCCGTATACATCACCGACAGTTATGAAAACAACTATTCCGAGGAGGACAAAAAGAAATACGCCTCCAGACGGGATATGATCTACATTCCGAAAGCGCAGTTTCTCATAGAGGAGCTGGCAAAGGACGGACTTGCAAAGGAGGACATGAGTGTCCTTGATGACGGAGCAGGCAGCGGGTATTTTGTCAGCGCCTTAAGACAGCTTGGCATCAGGGATTCAAAAGGCATTGAGATCAGCAAAGCCCAGGTGGATTTTGCAAATGCCATGAATGATGAGGAGATCCTTTCCCGGGCGGATGCCAAAGACATAGTGCCCGTCATCCGGGAAACAAAGTGCAACACCGTCACCTTCATAGGGGTTTTGGAACATATCATCAATCTGGACGAGATACTTGATGCCATACGGGATAATAAAAACATCAGGTATATCTTTTTCTCCGTGCCCATGTTTTCTTTCAGCTGCATTTTTGAAGCAGCTCATCAGAACTGCTACAACCGTCACGCCGGCGGCACTCACAGCCACCTCTTTCAGGACAGCTCCATCTCATATATGGCGGATAGGATAGGCTTTGAGAAGTATTCATCCTGGAAATTCGGCTCTGACATGATGGATCTGTACAGGATGATCTGTGTATGTCTGGAGGAAGGCGGAAACGGGAAGCTCAAAGAAGTCTTTTCGGAGAGATTCCTGCCCATACTTGACGATCTGCAGAAAACGGTGGATGAAAGCGAATCCGCCTCTGAAATACACATGATACTGAAAAGGAAGGCATAAAGGATGCTGAGGATAATCATAGCCTTCATATTTCTGCTCCTGTTTCTCATAGTATCCATACCCCTCATAGGAATTGATTATGCCATAAGGCTTTTTTCAAAGGAAAAGTCGGATATGATGGCTCTCGTCATCGTAACCTGGGCGTTCAGGGTCCTGACAGTGATAGCCGGGATAAAGATGGTTACGGAAGGACAGGAAAACATTCCTGATGATGAGGCGGTGCTTTTTGTCTCAAATCACAGGAGCATATTTGATATAGTCATCCTTTACGGATTTCTGGGAAAGAAAAAGAAACTGACGGGTTTTGTGGCAAAAAAGGAAACAAGGAACCTTCCCGTGATCGGATGGTGGATGAGGCTTTTGCACTGCAAATTCCTGGACCGCAGGGATCTGAGGCAGGGCATGCAGGTCATACTTGAATGCATAGAGGATGTCAAAAACGGCATCAACATAGTCATATATCCGGAAGGCACCAGGGGAAAGGGCAGTGATGAAAAGGAGATGGCTCCCTTCAAGGAGGGCTCATTAAAGATAGCCGTCAAGTCAGGTTCAAAGGTAGTCCCCGTTGCGATGAGCAATACCAGGGCGGTATTTGAGGAGCATCTGCCTCTACTCAAAGGGAACACCGTACGGATGACCTTTGGACGGGCTATAGATACAAAGGAACTTTCAAAAGAAGAACAGAAGCATCTGGGAGAGATGACAAGAGACAGGATAGCACAGATGCTGTAAGGGGGTGCGGATATGATAATCAGAGGCGGCAGGGTCGTAGATCCCGTGACACAGACAGACAGAAAAGCAGATGTCCTGATAAACGACGGACTGATAGAGGATGTGTTCCCGCTGATCGATGACAAAAGGAACAAGGACGGGCAGGTCGTGGATGCAGCCGGAATGGTGGTCGCTCCGGGACTGGTGGATGTCCATTCACATTTCAGGGATCCCGGACAGACCGAAAAAGAGGATATCGGAACCGGAGAGAGAGCAGCCATTGCAGGCGGCTACACCACTGTAGTCCTCATGGCAAATACCAAACCCGTGGTTGACCGTCAGTCTATATTAAACAGCATATTAAAGAGAGTGGAGGATTCCCAGATCCATGTCCATCAGCTTGCAACGGTGACCAACGGCTGCATGGGAAAAAGTCTCACGGATATGGAGAAA
>CAMVDF010000244.1 GCA_947166195.1 uncultured Lachnospiraceae bacterium | reverse complement strand
TTTGATGTGTAGAGGGCATTCCATGAAGCATATAAGAAAAATGGGACATTCTTAAAGTCAAAGGGAGCATATACAAAGGCCCAGATGAAATATGGCACAACAAGAGCCAGAATATTCTTGCGAAGGTAGTTCTTCCATTCCGTTAAGCCATGAACAGGGGACGGGTGTATGGAGAGGCCTGCAAGAAAGAAAAACAACGGCATGTGAAATGCATAAATGATGAGCCGGTACATGGGCGACTCAAGGTTTCCATCCGCATGCCCCATAATAACGAGAAAGATCGTAATGGCTTTTGATATATCTATTAATTCTACACGTGGTTTTTTTACAGAGTTCATATTAAGATCGTAATATAATTTAATTCATTTCGCAATATGATTCCACGATTATTCCTGGCGTTTTGTACCACTGACAAGGGAGCTGATCCCGGCCTGCAAAAATGTGACAGAGGGACAGTCCCCCTGTCACAATCTTTTTACTGACATCTTAACGAGTTTACTACATTCCGTTCAGAAGATATATTTATAATGTGCGTGGCAGTTATCGCACGCGTAACCCTCTACTGTTTTCCCGTCGAGATACCAGGGAGTGTGGGTACTATCAAGTTCGGTCACCTGCTTACATACCGGACACAGATCACGCCGTTCAGCTATCGGATAATCTCTCCTGATTTCTTCAAGCAGCTCTGCATCGCTCTTATCAGCTCCGCCCGATACATTAACGAGATCAAGATCAGTAAGTTTCATACTTTTTTCCTCCTTTTTAATCCCTTTTTCAGATCATTGCTTTTTCCAAAACGCATTTTGGCATTCATAACAGTGATATTGATAAAGCGAATAATCTGAATTTCTTCCGATATATTCATCATTCGATTTGTGGCAGTACGGACAGTTTCCATCTTGACTTATAAGAAATCCGTTGTACTCTGTCATTTCGCCCTGTGCCTGGTCAGCGCCGCCTGAAACCTGACCAAGTTTATCATCAGTAACTTTTCTGTTTTCATTATCCATATCTTTTCCCCCTTTGTATTCATTCAAGAGATGTCTCTCTGCAAAAAACATAAAGCCTGAACACTTTCTGTAAATATATACGATCATATTCCGGAAAGGGCTAAAAAAGTTACGAAAGGTGTTCTTTTATTATATAATCAGATGTGACAGAGGGACAGTCCCCCTGTCACACCCCTGTCACAAATTATGATGACCAGGTAAAAGGGAGGTGCGGATGTCGGATATGTTCCTGAAAAAAATGAATGCTGTGATCTCGCTGCTGACGATTCTTGGGATGCTCATACATTCCGGTTACAGCATTTTTGCTTATCTGACCATGTATTACAATCCCGTGATAAAAACGCTGACCGCCTATCCGTTTCTGATCTGCGTATGCCTTCACGCCTTGCTTGGTATGTTCATGGTGTTTTTCAGGACAGACGGTATGAAGGCCGGGTATTATCCAAAGCAGAATCTGTCCACGATCATCCAGCGCGTTAGTGCGCTCATCATCCTTCTCATGCTTTTAATGCACATCCGTATGTTTGATCTCATGAAAAATGCCGCTTCAAAGGAAATGAGGTTTTTCTGGTGGTTTCTGGTATTTTGTGAGATCATTTTTTTCGGAGCGGTCATCGCGCATATATCGGTGTCCTTTTCAAAAGCGCTCGTAACACTTGGGCTGCTTTCATCCGTGGAGACAAAAAAGAAGATAGACCGTACCATGTATGTGCTGGGGACCGTTGTCTTTGCTGTGTCTGTTTTTGCAGTGGTCAGAGGGCAGATGGGTATGTTTTTGCATCCGTGAAAACGGACGCTTTGGGAGAAGGATATGAACGGAGTTTTGGTCATAGGAAGCGGTATTTCGGGAATGTCAGCAGCCATCAGATGTGCGGAACTGGGGCTTAGGGTGACCCTTGTGTCACCATTTCCGTCCGAGAGGTCGCAGTCTGTCATGGCCGCCGGCGGTATCAATGCGGTACGCGAAGGAAACGGTGAGGGAGATACGGTATCCTGCCATATAGAGGATACATTAAAAGGCGGCGCATATCTTGCAGGTGAAAAAGAAGTCAGAGGGCTTTGCGAAGGAAGCGGTGCGATCCTTGAGTATCTTGAAAGCATAGGGACGGTCTTTTCTGTTGATGAAAACGGAAAGACTGCAAAGAGAGCCTTTGGAGGACAGTCTCACAGGCGTACATATTATTGCGGAGCATCCACGGGAAAGCAGATCGTGTCCGCCCTTATTATGGAGGTCAGACGCTTTGAGGCAAAGGGGCTCATCGAAAGGAGACTCTGGAGCTGTTTTTATTCTGCATTGATAGCTGACGGGACCTGCCACGGAGCGCTGATCTTTGATGAAGCGTCCGGGAAACTTGAGGCTTTATATGCGGATGCGGTCATCATGGCAACAGGCGGGCAGAATGCGCTTTTTGGCAAGACAACGGGTTCGACGCAATGTGACGGTTATACCCAGGGGAAGCTTTTTCTGCAGGGTGTGAGATTAAAAAATCTTGAGTTTATCCAGTACCATCCCACGACCCTTGAGACGGGGCAGAAAAGGATGCTGATATCCGAAGCGGCCCGCGGAGAGGGAGGAAGGCTTTATTATGAGGATCAGGGTCGCAGGGTTTATTTCATGGAGGAAAAGTACGGGAAAAACGGAAACCTCATGACCAGGGATGTGGTGTCCCGTGAGATATTTCTTGCAAAAAAGGATGTGTATCTTGATGTTTCGTTTCTCGGGAAGGAAGTGATAAAAAAACGCATCCCGGAGATCATGGAGCTTTGCGCAAAGTACAGGGGGATTGATATAACAAAAGAGCCGATACCCGTGGCGCCGTCGGTGCATTTTTTCATGGGGGGTTTTGCGGTGGACAGCTCGCATGAAACAAACATCCGCAATCTTTTTGCAGTGGGGGAATGTGCCTCCATTTATCATGGCGCGAACAGGCTTGGAGGAAACTCGCTGCTGGCGGCGGTTTACGGAGGATTCACTGCTGCACGGGAAATAGCAGGCAGGACAGGAGAGTATAAGCATCCCGGCTTTGACGGTTATCTGGACCGGGAAAATGATCTCCTTGCAAAAAAAGGAAAGACGGAAAGCAGGTTACCCGTGGCATATATCAGGGATA
>CAMVDF010000243.1 GCA_947166195.1 uncultured Lachnospiraceae bacterium | reverse complement strand
GTAGAGTCGTTTGAGCAAAGCCATACATCGATATCCTTGTCTGTGTAGAATGAGGAGATCCTGTTCTCTGCCTCTGACTGAGCTGTCTCTGTAGACCATGAAGGTGTAGCAACATCGTTGAAAGTGGTCTTGCCGGACTGAACAACGAGCTTGCCCTCATCTATGTAAGGCTTAAGAACATCGTATGCGCCGTTGAAGAAGAATCCTGCATTGTTGTCGCCGGGATCACCTGCTGTGAACTCGATGTTGAAAGGACCTGCCTCTGTGTCGAGCTTAAGGGCATCCTTTACATATGTACCCTGAACTTGTCCAACCTTGTAGTTATCAAATGTTGCATAGTAGGAAACTGCATCTGAATCCATGAGCAGACGGTCATAAGCGATAACCGGGATAGCTGCGTCCTTTGCCATGTCAAGAGCCTCACCAAGTGATGAACCCTCGATAGCTGCGATAACGAGAACTGAGCATCCGCTTGAGATCATGTTCTCAACCTGTGAAAGCTGAGTCTGAACGTCGTTGTTTGCATACTGAAGGTCAACTTCGTATCCGGCATCCTTCAGCTCTTTCTCCATGTTTGCGCCGTCCTGGTTCCATCTCTGGAGATCCTTGGTAGGCATTGAAACACCAACCTTTTTTCCTGTTGCTGCAGGTGCCTCAGCCTCTGCTGCGGGCTCCTCTGCTGCGGGTGCCTCAGCCTCTGCTGCGGGCTCCTCTGCTGCAGGTGCCTCAGCCTCTGCTGCGGGTGCCTCTGCTGCGGGTGCTGCTGCGTTGCCGCATCCTGCAAGGAGAGCTGCTACCATTGACATTGAAAGAATGGCACTGAGTAACTTTTTCTTCATTTCTACTTTTCCTCCCTTTTAGAATGAAATCGTTTCGATCCGCGCCGCAAGCAACGCGAACCTTGTACATTTCGAATTCTAT
Organism: uncultured Lachnospiraceae bacterium; assembly: GCA_947166195.1. Classification (GTDB taxonomy): domain Bacteria; phylum Bacillota; class Clostridia; order Lachnospirales; family Lachnospiraceae; genus NK4A144. The sequence goes on along the minus strand of CAMVDF010000243.1, from coordinate 2,287 downwards.
CACACGAAGTTCAACAAAAAAAAGAGGAAATAATTGCAGACCTTTGTGTATATTTTTCTGTCCGGGGTAGCACTTTTTTTACCCCGTGTTTTAAAATGTGCTATACTTTCATAAGTGTGATGTCAGGGGCAAAAGACCTTTCTCTGGTCTGCAAGAGTGTTTCTTTCCCAGAAAACCCCGTCCGTATATCCCTGAATCGAGGTATCCTCATCTGCCATCTCGATCCTTTTTTCAGCCCAGACGCAGTATTGTTCATTTGCTTCAATCCCCACATAGTGTCTTCCGAGCTTTTTTGCGGTTACGGATGTTGATCCGGATCCAAGAAACGGATCCAGAACCATATCTCCCTCATTTGAACTGGCAAGGATCAGCTTTGCCAGGAGTTTTTCCGGCTTTTGTGCAGGGTGGGCGGTATTTTCCGGCATGGACCAGTACGGGATGGATATATCATCCCAGAAATTCGACGGATATGTATTTCTGAAATTACCGTCCGCAGTCTCTTCCCAATCCTTCGGCCTGCCGTCAACCTTGTATGGAGCAATGACCTTTCTCCTGACCTTCACGCTCTCCACATTGAAGGTATATGTCCCTGAGTTTGTCGCAAACCAGATATCCTCCATTCCGTTTTTCCAATTACTCAGAGCACCTCTGCCCTTTTCCCTCTGCCAGGTAATCCTGTTCCGGATATGAAAATGTCTCTTCAAAACCGTACCTATGGCGGGACTTGAAGACCAGTCACAGCAGACATATAACGAAGCATCCGGCTTTAACAAAGGTTTAACCCTGCTTATCCACTCTTCCGTATATTCCGCATAAATATCGTCCGATGTTTTCCTGAATTTATTACCATGAAAATCTTTATCCAGATTGTAGGGCGGGTCAACAATAAGCAGATCCGCAAACCCTTCCGGAAGCAATGGTAATACTTCAAAAGCATCGCCCACGATGGTTTTGTCCTTTATCTGTTCAAGTGAAGCAGGTTTTATTATCCGGATACACCGCTCCAGATAACATCTCCCCTCCTCTATGCCAATATCAATTGTCCTGTTTCTTCCCGCTTTCACAAGGTATCTCCTTTTTTCAATCGTATTCAAAAATACCCTGGATAGTATCTGACACTTCCATGATATCTGAATATGAAACATGATCTACCCTGGTACAGGCTCTGATGTCCGGATCTATGAACTTGATCTGTTCACATATCACTGTACCCTCTTTGCCTTCATTCCCCTTTACCCGTATATGTACCGGTCCGGCATTCACGTCAGACAAAAACGGGCAGACATGAAATGCTCCCGTATGTTTTATAAAAGCATTTTTGCTTATAATAAAAAAGAGCGTTTTCCCAAAACCACCGATCTTTATTATATCTCCCTGATACAGATCGATCACAGCATCTCCCTTCCTGCCGGTTCTCCCCAGTCAAAATCAGCTACGGATATTTTTCCGTCGTACTCAGCCAGACGGTCTTCAAATGATCTGTGTACAAAGGATTTTTTCATTATTATTGTATCCTTCTCAACTGCTATATCCAGAATATCTGACACCTTCAGTCCCAGCCTGTTCAGTATTTCTTTTGGAATCCTTATACCCTGACTGTTTCCCCATGATCTTATCGCGACCTGCTCCATAGAAACCTCCATATGTATAATACGTATATACGGTATAACTTTTATTAATAATTATACATTATTTGCTTTTACACATCAACTCTGCTCTTAACCGTGATATAATAAAAGACCCGGTACACAAAAGATTCAGGATACTCCCGAAAGGAATCACCATGAAGATATGGTTCAGAATGATGGCTGATAACCATCTTTTAAAAGATATAACCGTGGAAAACCACGATAACGATACGAGAACCCACAAAGTGCTTGCCGCCGTCGAGCAAATGTGCAGATCCTTTGACCTGCCCTCGCCCATCTGGCTTGAAAGCAACATCTCCGATTTCAAAAAGAACGCACGGGTCAGATTCCGGAGCGAATCTTTTGTGGAGGACATAGAGTTTGACTACATAGATATGCAGGTGCTGGAAGAGGATTTCTGATCAGAGACTTCCGTACTTTGACCTGTATTTTTCTAGCTCTGCCGCTAAATCGTCTGCTCTTGCCTCTGCATTATCTGCTCTTTTTCGCTCGCGCTCTGTGTTGGCACGCTCTTCCTCACGGCCTTGTTCACGGCCTTCTTCACGGCCTTCCTCACGGGCTTCTTCACGGGCTTCTTCACGGGCTTCTTCACGCAGGCCTTCTTCGTATGTTTTTTCATCAAATTCAGTAAGCATCTC
>CAMVDF010000242.1 GCA_947166195.1 uncultured Lachnospiraceae bacterium | reverse complement strand
GTGGATCTGGGGTCACTCTACAAACTTGATGATAGGCGTTTTGAAATGAGAAAAAAGATGCTGGATGACAAGGACTATCTGATCTGGCAAAAGGAAGCCTGCTTTGACAATCTTTCGTTTGGAGGAAACGGCGGAGATCTGAAGGTTGATACATATGTCTCCGACACGGCATTTTCCGGAGGTTTCAAGATCGGACACGCGGATCAGAATGAGAGCAAAAAGCTCGGCGGCGAACCCTATATGGGAGATCACTATATTTACATGGCCCGCGAGCTTCCTCTGAACAAAAAGAATGAAGGCGGCGGAATCCCTCAGGAAATGGGCAGCAATTTCTTCAATAATTTCAAAGACGCAGAAAAAGAGTATTTCATATGGCCGAGATTTTCGTATCATGGCAGTACCTTTAACCGTACCAGCGGATACCTTGAATTCAAGCTGAGGCAGGGAAATATAACGCTGAAAAACAATGCAAACAGTAACGACAAGAGGGAGGCTTTTGTTCCCTATCCCTCATACACAACGGACAGGGGTTTTGTTGTTGAGGAGCATCCGGATTTCTACGGAAAAGACAAGAACCTGGATGATGTTTATGCTGAGATCGGAAAGAAGAAGATCAACCGTTACAAAAATCCGAATAAGTATGAGGGAGATACTGAAAATGTAGAGTATACCTTCTACATGAAAAAGGTTAACAGTACTTATTATCTGAGGATAGTAGGTCAGGCGGTCTATAAGTTTGACCCCTCATCCGAAAGATGGGAGTTTGTCAAGGCTGACGATTTTGCCGCAAACCTGACCAGCGGTCTGAACGGCAGTACAAAGGATGTATACCTGCCCGGAGCAGGAGATCCGGAATTCTTTACGGGCTTCAAGGATATCGAAAAACAGACCAATTCCGAAAAACGGTGGGCTGACAAGATGGCCATCTATCAGACCCGAAACGGACTGGTGCAGTATACAAGTTACAAGATCGCGTACTACCGTCAGGATGGAAGATACTGCGTGGACATCTATACTCTCGGCAATAACGGAAATGTGTACAAGAAGTACAGGTACAACCAGAGCACGGAGCAGTGGGAGCAGATGGGAGATCTGTTTACTGCAAATGTGACCATAACCGGTGGTGGCAGGAATGACAGATTCTATATTCCTACAAAGAGGGATCTGGAATGGTACAACTATCAGAGTCAGAATGACTGGACGATAGCGCAGGGCTTTATCAGGTATAAATACGACAACAATGCCAGGGTATGGAAAAAATTCGGAAATGGCGGAAATGATTTTCCGACCCAGAGGTACAAGTACAATCCTGCGGCAAATGATCTGCAGATCAGGTTTACTTACAACAGCAGCACACATTTCGAATACAAATATAACTTCGCAAATGATACCTGGGTCAGACAGTGAGATGATATGTGGGGACTCATTCACGGGATTCTTGAGGTGACGATATGACTAACAGTAAAAGAAAATTCATAGCAGGAGGAGTGGCGGTCGCTTTGGCGGGCGTTCTGACCATAGGCGGGATCGCGACCCGGATGAATAATGTTGAGGTCCAGGCAAGTCCTTCTCTTGACGGTATAGAGGAGATCATAGGGAGGAATTCTGCTCAGACTCCCTTTACCATACTGGAGATCGTACCATCCTCAACTGTGACGGTATCGGAGCAGGGTGTCAATGGCGGTCAGTTCAAGCTGTCTACAGGTACTTTGGGCTGGCTCATCAGCGGCAATGAGCCCATGAGGCCGGAACTGACTCTGCAGCAGATCCAGGACAGCAACAAGAGAAAAGAATTTGTAAATACAAAGCTGAAGAATATGCTTACCGCAACGAGGCTTGTAGAGGGAACTTCCGGTCCCCTGACATGGCAGGACTATGATGAGATCACGGCCGAGGCATGGGAGCTGCTTCCGGACGATCAAAAGCGGGAGTATGACACCTTTTTGACAGACGGAGCCCAGCTTGTCAGCAATATCAGCATGACTCCGGCTGCCGGGACCGGTGATTATGTCATGAGGTATCTGAACCCTGATGCCACCGGAAGCGAAAACTCTATAGCAGATGATTTCTTTAATAAGGGTGATAATACAAAACTGGAAAAAAGACAGGATTCATATTTTGATCCGAATTTCATCCTGGATTCAAGGAGTGAGGCGGGTACAGGTCTGTACTTTGTGGAATTTGCTCCTAAGGATACCATAAAGAGAGGAGCGTTCCGCGCTACTCAGGAAAAGGAATACAATATCCATACAGGTGAAGATTGGGATCTTTCGATAGCTGAGAACACTCTTCTTTACGAAAAGGATGCCAACGGGCGTTATCAGATAAAAGGATATGTATACAAGAGTGCTGACGGAAAGGTATCGATCAATGCGGCTCCCATCAGTGTTTCGATAAATACCGTTGCAGACGGCACAGATGTGATCTTCAAAAATATGAAGAGATATGCTGCCGAAAATCCGGCTGAGCCGGAGTATAGAGAGGAGGAGCCTGCAGGAGAACCCGGAACTCCTTCTGAAAACGCTACCGTGAGCGAGGGTGAGGCACCCGGCGATCCATCCGAACCTGAGGATCCTGAGACACCTGCAGATCCCGGTGAGGAACCGGTACAGCCCGGAAATGAGGAACCGGCCGGAGAGGATCTGACTCTCTATTCGGTTGTGTTTGAATATACCGAGGATATAGTGGATTCGGAGACTCTTTACTATATCTCTGATTACAAAAAGATGGCAGATGATACCGATCCCGGTATGAGGGGGCTTCCCTACAAGGTAATGACAAGCGAACCTCTGGTATCAAATTATTTTGGAAAGGGCAGCATCAATCCGGCACCCGGAGTTCCCATGAATTCACCCTGGATCTGCTTTGAAAAGACTGAAATGGGAAATTTCAGATATGGAACAGGTACAGGTTCTACAGGTTCTTATTATCTGAAGGGAACCAAGATTTTCTATAAGGGTGGCTTCAGAAACAATGACTGGTTCAAAAAATGGGTATTTGACCTTGACCGTGATACAGAGGATCAGGAAGCCCGTGACAATATGAGCATTCAGGTCTATACGGTCAGTGCTGCAAGCGTGACGGTAAGTGATGTGGAAAAGGCAGATCTCATCTATCTTTCTCCCGGAAACAGGGGACTGGTGGTAAACGGAGGTTTCATGCCGGAATATGCCGGACTTACGGTTCCCGGCTACTCGGAGGATCTGGAT
>CAMVDF010000241.1 GCA_947166195.1 uncultured Lachnospiraceae bacterium | reverse complement strand
GAAGATCACGGACTTCCTCAACTTCATCCACGATCACACCGATAGCCGCACTGGGATCTACCTTTATGATGATGATCCTGGTCTTTGTCGTAAATTCCGTCTCCGGCATATCGAACTTGAGTCTCAAGCTCATGACCGGGATAACTTCACCTCTCAGGTTTATGACTCCCTTAAAGAAGTGCTGGACATTGGGTACTCTTGTTATCTGGGGTACCCTTACTATATTGTCCACATATTTGATATCGATGCCGTAATGCTCGATACCCAGATTTACCACTATATATTGAGTCACCTTATCTTCTTCGTATACTTCAAGTTCCTGCATAAGAATAATCCCTCCTTATTATCATCAGATAAGAGCATTCGCATCTATGATAAGTGCGACCTCACCGTCTCCGAGTATCGTTGCGCCGCTTATGATCCTGTCATTGTTGATATACTTTCCGAGCGACTTGATGACTATCTCCTGCTGTCCCATCAGTTCGTCAACAACAAGTCCTGCCAGAGTATCGCCCTTCTTTACGATGACTGCAACAAGATTCTCGTTTTCATCCTTTGTTGACTCCACTCCGAGAACGCTTGACAGCCTGATGATGGGAATGACAGTACCGCGAAGCTGTATGACCTCCTTCTGCTGAACGAGCTTGATGTCAGATACGGGCACATCCTCAATGGTCGTGATGGAATCAAGGGAGATAGCATATTTCTCGCCTCCCACAATTACCATGAGGGCCTGGATGATGGCAAGTGTCAGAGGAAGCCTGACTATGAAGGTGCTTCCTTCACCAAGCTTGGTCTTTACTTCCACATCACCGCCAAGGGATTCGATATTGGATTTTACAACATCGAGTCCGACGCCTCTTCCCGAAATATCCGTGACCTGTTTTGCCATGGAGAATCCGGGATCAAACAGCACATTGATGATATCCTTGTCGGACATCTGGTTCGCAGTATCCTCGGAAGCATAGCCTCTTTCTATGATCTTGCTCCTGACAGCTTCAACATCAATACCGTTACCGTCATCACCGACCTCGATAACGACATTGTTGCCGTCCTGATAAGCGTTGAGGAAGATGGTTCCTGTCTCGGGCTTGCCTCTTTCGATACGGGTGGCTGTTGTCTCAAGACCGTGATCTGCACTGTTTCTGATCAGGTGCATCAGAGGATCGCCGATCTCATCAACCACCGTACGGTCAAGTTCGGTATCTTCACCGGTAATGGTGAGGTTCATCTTCTTGTTAAGCTTCTTTTCAAGATCGCGCACCATACGAGGGAACTTATTGACTGCGCTCTCGATAGGAACCATTCTGACCTTCATGACTGCTTCGTGAAGGTTTGTGGTAACACTCTCAAGGTACTCTACATTTTCCACAAGAGGATTTCTGCCGCCTCCTGCCGTCTGTGTTCCGGAATTTGCAGCGGAAACGATGGTATTTTTTGCTATGATCAGCTCGGATACCAGATTCATCAAAGTATCGAGTTTTTCGATGTCAACCCTGATGGTCCTGCTCACAACCGGCTTTCCGGCAGGTTTCTTTGCATTTCCAACCCCCTTGCTTTCCTTTGCTGCGGGAGCAGCCGCACCTGCAGGTACGGGAGCGTTCTCGATCTGCTTTTCTTCTGCTGAGGCTGCTGTTTCAGCTGCTGCATCGGCAGCACCGGAATCAAGCATATCCTCGGTGTATTCCTCTCCGACCGCTTCCTCGATCTCGGAAACGCTCAGGATGGCAGACTTTATCTTTTCAATGTCCGCATCGCAGATAGCGAAAAGACTGAACCTGAAATCAAATTTCTCATCCTCTATATCCTGTGAAGAAGGGGAAGATACGATGACTTCTCCCGACTCTTCAATAGCCTTGAAAACAAGGAAGGCCCTGGCCGCCTTTAACAGGCAGGTTTCCTGGATAAAGACTGTGAATCCGTAGACATGCTTTCCGGATACGATGGCATCCTTCAACACGTTTTTCTGGCTTTCGTCAAGTTCTATATTCCTGTACTCGGCTTTCTCCCCTGCGGGAGCAGCACTCTTTGCTGCAGGAGCACTTCCGGCGCCTTCATCGCTCTTTGCGGTTTCCTTTGCTTTTCCGGAATCTCCTCCTTCTCCTGCGAGGAATTTCTGGAGTTCATTTACGATACTGTCATTGTCGTTATCACCTTCGTCGGAGGTGTTCTGAATGGTCTCCACATAACCCTCGATAGAATCAAGAGCCTGGAAAAGCACGTCCATCAGACCGCTCGTAACATTCATCTGTCCGGAACGGACAGCGGAGAAACAGTCCTCCATGTCATGGGTCAGTCTCTGCAACCTCTTGTATCCCATGGTACCTGCCATACCCTTCAAAGAGTGAGCGGCACGGAATATCTCGTTGATCGCATCCTGATTATCAGGTTCCTGTTCAAGGATCAGCATCTGATCCGAAAGGACCTGAATATGTTCCTTTGCTTCATCAAGAAAGATTCCCAAGTATTGGCTTACATCCATTTTGCACCCTCCAATCGATTAAAAATTTGCCTTTCCCATTCAGCCCAACAAACCTACTTCTTTTGTGATCGCTCCGGCGATCTTTTCAAGAGGAAGAACTTCATTAACAAGACCGGTATTTGCTATGGCTCTCGGCATCCCGTATACCGCACAGGTTGCCTCGTCCTGAGCTATGATGTGGATCTTTTTGTTCTTTTCAAGTTCCTTTATTCCGGCAGTGCCGTCCGCTCCCATACCTGTCAGGACCACACAGCAGATCTTTTCAAATGCGGTATCCGCTATGGTCTCAAACATGTAATTTGCACAGGGTCTGACGCCCTCCCTTTTGGGTTCCATCGAAAAATAGATCCTGGTATGAGATCCGCTCTTTGCGACTTTGAGATGTTTGTCACCGGGAGCGATATACACATGACCCTTTTCGGCTTCCTTTACCTTGAGCCGACTCAGTTCATTGAGCCTGTCGGCAAGCGATTTTGTGAAGCCCATCGGCATATGCTGGACCACCACGACAGGAGCATTCAGTTTTTCGGGAAGCATGGGTATCAGCGTGTGAAGAGCTTTCGGGCCGCCTGTGGAACTGGCGATCGCCACCAGTTTCTCTCCGTTGACCCTGACACTCGGCCGCAATACGATCCTGCTGCCCTGATCGGGTTTTGAATGCTCATGCAGATCATGCGCCGTTGAAGGAGAAATAGCAGATCCGGCTCCTGAAACCACAGCAAGAAGA
>CAMVDF010000240.1 GCA_947166195.1 uncultured Lachnospiraceae bacterium | reverse complement strand
GCATGGGAATGAACAGGGCGGCAAATCCCGGTATGGGCATGAATCAGTGCATGAATCCCGGAATGAATCAGGGCATGAACCCCGGCATGGGCATGAATCCCGGCATGAACCAGGGAATGAACCCCGGCATGGGCATGAATCCCGGAATGAATCAGGGCATGAACCCCGGAATGGGTATGAATCCCGGCATGAATCCGAACCAGCAGGCAGGCCAGTACGGAGCAAGACCCCAGGCACCCAACGCCAGAGAGGTTCAGCTCATCAACAATGACGGCGGTGCAGGCGATGCAGGCAGGGGAGGCGGCATGAACAGCAGGGTCGAACCGAAAAGCATAAAAATTCCTGATTTCCTCAGGAATAAATAATAGGAGAGTGATATGAGATGTCCTTATTGCGGCCATGAGAATACGAGGGTTATAGATTCCAGACCGGCCGAGGAGAACAATTCCATCAGACGCAGACGTGTGTGTGATGAGTGCAACAAAAGGTTCACGACATATGAGAAGGTTGAGACCATACCTCTCATAATCATCAAAAAGGATAACAACAGGGAATCCTACAACAGAGAAAAGATCGAAAACGGTGTCATGAAGGCCTGTCACAAAAGGCCTATCTCGGCGGATCAGCTCACCGGCATCGTGGACGAGGTGGAAACGGAGATCTACGCCAGAGAGGAAAAGGAGATCCCCAGTACCGTGATAGGCGAGCTCATCATGGACAAGCTCAAGGATATCGATACCGTGGCATATGTCAGGTTCGCATCGGTGTACAGGGAGTTCAAGGACATCAACACCTTTATGGATGAGTTAAAGAAAGTATTGGATAAATGATAATTCAGGCTCTGCAGGTTTTCGGCAGAGCCTTTCTTGTCGTTGAAGGGTTTTATTATGGTAAGTCTTTTGACTACGGTCAGGACAGATTCGGCATATACGATCGACTACGATAAACTATACGGTATGGGTATCAGGGGTATCATCTTTGATATAGACAATACCCTCGTACCGCATGACGCTCCCGCGGACAAAAGGAGCAGGGAGCTCTTTGCGCGGATACACGGTGCCGGGATCAGAACCATGATACTGTCAAACAACGGTCAGAAGAGGGTCAAAAGCTCTGCGGATGATGTGGACAGTGCATATATCTTCAGGGCGGCAAAGCCGAAAAACGAAGGCTTCCTGCTTTCCATGAAAAGGCTCGGGACCGGCAGGAAGAGTACCATACTCATAGGCGACCAGCTGTTTACGGATGTGCTGGGTGCGTCAAATACAGGCATCAGGAGCATTCTGGTGAAACGCATCTCATTTCATGAAAAGTATTACATTCATCTGAAAAGGGTGCTTGAGCATATCATTATGATTTTTTATCCTGTTTTCCGCAGAAAAAACAGTTCAGAACTTGAAGGAGCATTATGATGAAGATTGACGGAAAGACAAAGGTTATCGGTATCATCGGAGATCCGGTGGAACATACGGGGTCGCCGGCGATCCACAATTTTCTGGCCGAAAAGCTTGGTGACAATGTGGTATATGTACCGTTCCATGTGAAAAAGAACGATCTGGCCGAGGCTGTCAAAGGTGCCTACGGACTGGGTATCTCGGGACTCAATGTGACCGTGCCTCACAAGCAGGCTGTCATGGCGGAGGTGACGGAGATTGATGATGCGGCCCTCGAGATCGGAGCGGTCAATACCATAGCGATCTCAAAAAAGGGTTACAAGGGGTACAATACGGATTTTTCCGGCTTCATGAGACAGATGGATCATGACAGCGTGATAGCCTACAACAGGGAAGTGATAATGCTTGGCGCGGGCGGTGCGGCAAAGGCCGTGATGTATGCCCTTCAAAAGACCGGGGCCTCAAAGATCTATGTCCTGAACCGTTCAAAGAGCAAGGCAAAGGAAATATTCGGAATGAGCAAAAACGTGGAGATCCTCGGATTTGACGAGTGGGAAAAGATCCCGAAAAGATCTGATTATATATGCATCCAGTGCACCAGCGTCGGTCTTTCGCCTCATGATGATGAATGTGTCATAAAGGATGATGCCTTTTTTGATCTCGTGGAGACGGGAGTGGATCTGATCTATATTCCGAGGGAGACCGTATTCATGAAAAAACTCCGTGAACACGGAAAAGAAGCCTATAACGGGCTTCGGATGCTCATGTACCAGGCGGTATCCTCCTATGAGATATTCATGGACAGGGAGGTGCCTGCACAGGTCCTGGAGGAGTTATATGAAGAACTTGATCCTTGAGGGTTTCATGGGCTGCGGCAAGAGCAGGATAGCAAGGGCTCTGGGAGATGACACGGGTATGGAGGTCATCGATACGGATGCGCTGATAGAAAAGGAGCAGAAAAAGCAGATCTCTGATATCTTTGCAGCTGAAGGCGAGGAAGCCTTTCGGAATATGGAGACCGCGCTTTTGAGGGATCTTCTGAAAGATACAAAAAACTGCATCATCTCTCTTGGCGGGGGAATGCCTGTAAGGGAGGAAAACAGGAGGATCCTGAAGGAACTCGGTACAGTCGTTTATCTGAAGGCAGACAGAGATACCCTTGTAGGACGCCTTGAAAGAGGGGTTGAAAAAAGACCCATGCTTTCGGGACATGACCTTGAAAAGAGGGTGGAGGAGCTCCTTGCGGCCAGAAAGGATTTTTATGATGATGCTGCAGATGTCATCATCGATATAGGAGAGGATGATCCGGATACGATCTCTTTGCGGATCAGAAAGGAGCTTGGTTTATGAAGATCCTTGTGATAAACGGACCGAACCTGAATTTTCTGGGTATCAGGGACAAAAAGACCTACGGGGAGCAAAGCTATGACCATCTGGTTTCAATGATAAAGGAAAAGGCTGAGGAGCTCGGTGCCGAGGTTGAGTGCTTTCAGTCAAATCATGAAGGTGCCATCATCGACCGCATACAGGAGGCCTATTTTGACGGCACCTCCGGCATAGTCATCAATCCCGGGGCATACACGCATTATTCCTACGCCATCTATGATGCCCTGCTTTCATATGACACCATTCCCATGGTGGAGATCCACATTTCGGACATCAATTCCCGGGACGAATTCCGCAAAACCTCCGTCACGGCTCCGGCCTGCGATAAACAGATCGTCGGCCACGGTCTGGCTGGATACCTTGAAGCCATGGATTATATCGCTTCACATCAATAGTGGGACAGGGGACGTATCTGTGTCCCACTTTTTCGAAGACGGCAGGTACCTGTTTTTCTC
>CAMVDF010000239.1 GCA_947166195.1 uncultured Lachnospiraceae bacterium | reverse complement strand
ATGAGGTAAAGAGCATCAGAAATAAAAAACAAATACAAATGGCTGAGATTTTCATAAAATTCTCCTTTAATGGGGCCCATTATAGGAGAATCAGTTTCGTTTGAAACATACTTCACAATCAAAGTGGTTACTAAAGGCACCACTCGGTCTTGACAGCCTTGGTGGTTACTAAAGGCACCAGTGAATATAATAGACTATTTTTCTGAAAACCATTGAAGAAAGAGCATTTGCCAAGGTGTCGCCTAAAGGCAACAGTGAGTGAAAAATCTGTCTGAGAATAATTGAAAATCATCAGAAGGTAAAGTGTTGACTAAAGGCAACAGTGCAATAAATGAACAACGATCTTATCGAAAGACAGATGAATACCAGAGATAAATTATGATCTTTTCGATAAATAAAGATAGAGAGAAATACCGATTACGGAAAACAAGGATCAAAATTTTAGAATCTGTACTCTACTATAGGAGCTCACTTTGCATTCCGAAGGGTGTGCTTTGCAAGGCGCGGGATCATAAGTTCGTGTGTTTGCATAAGCCGCTGCCCGCGCCTGGTTTTATGTGGCTGATAACCTGCCTCGTAAGGAGCGGGCAGTGCCCGCACCTGATACCTGCTCTGTATGGAACGGGCTTCGCCCGATCAATATTCAGAGCAGGAGCTTCGCCGGATCAGGAGCTTCGCGGCCATACCCCCGCTCATGTGTTTGCGCTCCTGTTGTGACTCACCCACTGCAAGCGGCGGGAACCTTTTTACAAATGGGAATGGAGATCAATTTTATCGAAATATCCCCCTTTGTGATCTGAATTCAGGTCCGGAATTGTTCACAAAATAATAACATGACACAGTAATAATGGGTCTGTCATAAAAAAGATAGATATATTGACAACTATCGATATGTTGGCTATTATTTGATTGGAAATGAGGTATGTAATATGGGATTTCGGGAAGATGTCAGAAGAATAAAAGCATTAGCTGATGAAAATCGACTTGCGATCATGCTCCTTTTACAGCAGGGAGAAAAATGCGGATGTGTTTTGCTTGAAGAATTAAAAATCACACAGCCGACACTTTCCCATCATATGAAACTTCTGTGTGACAGTGATTTCGTGATTGGGCGGAAAGAAGGGAAATGGATGTATTATTCGATATCGCCTAAGGGTGCAGCAGTTTTTCGGGAGATGATCGAACACTACACACGATGTGATCATGAATCCGTAAAAACGGAGGATAGACCCTGCTGCTGAAAACAGCCGGAAATAAAAACAAAGAGGCAGTCCAATTTGGACTGCTTATGAAAAGCTGCATATAGATATATTCAAATATTACTGATTATCAGGAGTGATCATGGAAGAGAAATTCAAAAAAGTCCATTATACGGTTAAAGCGTATTATTCTGAGATAACAAATAAAAAAGGCGGAGAATTGGCGTCTTCTGTCTGCAGCTGTGCAAAAGGAGGTATTCCCGCCGCGATCAAAAAGATCGTAAGTGAACTGCCGGATGAAATCGTTGAACGGTATTACGGCTGCGGATCACCGATTCCGAATGCCATCGAAGGCTGTACGATTCTTGACCTCGGCTGCGGGACAGGCAGAGATGTCTATGCCGCTTCAAAGCTTACCGGTGCGGCCGGAAAAGTGATCGGTGTAGATATGAATGAGGATCAGCTCGCCATCGCTGAAAAATATAAGGGGAAAATGGCCGCCGCATGGGGTTATTCCAATGTCGAATTCAGAAAAGGTTATATAGAAGATCTAAAATCCATCGGGATCGAAGACGGCAGCATCGATGTAGTCATATCCAACTGTGTTATCAACCTCTCACCGGATAAAGGAAGTGTCTTTTCTGAGATCAGAAGGGTCCTGAAAGACGGAGGAGTTCTTTTCTTCAGTGATATTTTTGCTGATCGGAAAGTTCCGGAAGAAATCAATACATATCCGCTCCTTCTGGGAGAGTGTCTGGGCGGATCAATGTCGTATGATGAATTTAAGGCCTTGATGAGCCAAAACGGATTCGAAAAATATCAGATCGTTTCCTCAAAGTCTGTCCCGATCAACAATAAAGAAATAGAAGACCTGGTCGGTGATATCCGATACACATCCGATACGATCCGGGCGGTGAAAAATCCGAAAGAGAACGAATGCTGTTCCTTTGCCGTTCCGTATAAAGATCACTCAGCCTCCTGCTGCTGTTGAGAATACCTGCCGGATGCTGCTGACGAATTTCACAGGATTTTTGTACCGTCATGCGATGATTTTGAAGGTGGATCGATATGAAAGATGAATGTCTTATTTGCAAAGCCCCACTGGAATATCTGGAAAAAGATGAACCGATGGAGTGTTTTATCTGCCATAAGAAAGAAAACAGCAAGACCCGATGTATCCATGGGCATTATGTGTGCAATGAGTGCCATACTACGGGAATAGATTCAATTCTCAGCCTGTGTATGGAGGAGACTTCCAAGAATCCTGTTGAAATAATTGAGAAGATGATGGCGCTACCTTTCTGCCATATGCATGGACCGGAGCATCATGTGATGGTCGGAGCTGCTATGCTGACGGCCTATAAAAATGCCGGCGGAGATATTGATTTATCTGCTGCTTTGGTTGAGATGATGAATCGGGGAAAGAGTGTTCCCGGCGGTGCATGCGGGTTCTGGGGTGCCTGCGGCGCCGGGATCAGTACAGGAATGTTTATTTCCATTATCTCGAAATCGACTCCGTTATCGAAGGAACCGTTTGCTTTATCGCATCAAATGACATCCGGAGCCCTGGGGAAGATCGGTGAGATAGGCGGTCCCCGATGCTGTAAAAGGGATTCCTTCCTGTCAATTCTTGCCGCTGTTGATTTCGTAAAAGAACATTTTGATATCAGGATGGAAAAGCCTGAAATCATTTGTCACTATTCCTCACAAAACAATCAGTGCATCGGGAAACGCTGCCCGTTTTCCGGGGCAAACCATTGACTCGGATCTCAATTTACGGAGGAAAATGAAGAAAAAACATATCCGGTCCGGAGCGATGTCTTTCATCATTCTGATGGGGATCGTAAGTTTGTTTTCCGATATGACACATGAAGGGGCAAGAAGCATCCTCGGGGAATATCTGAATCTTGCCGGAGCATCCGCTGCCGCTATCGGCTTTGTCTCCGGCATCGGCGAATTATGCGGCTATTCCCTGCGGCTGCTTTCGGGGTTCATCGCGGATAAAACCAAAAAGTACTGGACACTGGTCATCGCCGGTTACACTATTCAGGTGCTTGCCA
>CAMVDF010000238.1 GCA_947166195.1 uncultured Lachnospiraceae bacterium | reverse complement strand
TGTCTTAAGTAATGATCAGCATTTAGGATAAGCTGATACCGCTTGTTGCGGAGACGGTATCTGAAATAAAAGAGATCCGTACCCGGAAAGCATCCTGAACAGGCAGCTTTCAGGTCCCTGAGGAGAGATTGCACGGGAAAGAGGAAGATACTATAATCTGCGATAGGGTAAACTTGTGGATCATAAGGATCTGAATGTATAAAAGGACTTAAGATGGAAGGGGAAAAGAAATGAAAAAAACAGCAGCTATTATCCTGGCGATCCTTACGGCAGGCATGCTTTTTGCAGGATGTACGGTACAGGTCAGGGATTACCCGGGAGAGGTAAGCGGTGAGGCTGGAATTGACTATTCCAGGGAGGAGAACTGGGCCTACTACGGTATCGGACAGGACAGGCAGGCGGACCTCTTTCTCATCTGTCCGACGGTGGATACCGGGGATGACTACAATATGGACCTTGATGATGAGGAGACGAAGGAGAAATTTGTCGGCGCCCTCAACATGGAGAGGGGCATATATGAGGAAACCACCAGAATGTACGCTCCCTACTACCGGCAGATGGCGATGAAGGGCTACAGCCTTGATGAGGGGGAGCGCGAGCAGTACCTGCAGATCGCGTACGAGGATATCTCCGATGCGTTTTCTTATTATCTGGATAATATAAACGACGGCAGACCGATAGTCCTTGCGGGCTTTTCACAGGGGGCTGATATGTGCTACAGGCTTCTTGAGGAGTATTTTGGGGACGAGGAACTTTCAAAGCAGCTGGTTGCGGTCTATGCCATAGGCTGGCCTTGCAGCAAGGAGCTTGTGGAGAAATACCCGCAGATAAAGCCTGCATCAGGGGAGACCGATACCGGGGTCGTGGTAAGCTTTGACTGTGAAGCACCGGAGGTTACCGAAAGCTTCATCATACCGGAGGGATCGGAAAACTATACAATAAACCCCTTAAACTGGAGGACCGATGGTACCGTTGCCGGAAAGAGGGAAAATCCGGGCTCCTGCTTCACGGATTATGACGGAAATATAAAATCCGAGGAAAAGGCACTCTGCGGCTGCTACATAGATGAGGAACGCGGTGTGCTGAAGGTGACGGATATAAGCCCAAAGGATTATCCGGCTGTTCTTGATATCCTTCCCGAGGGAGGATATCACATCTATGATTATCAGTTCTTTTTCAGAAGCCTGCAGGAGAATGTGGGAAAAAGGATCGAGGCATTTTTCGGAGGACCGGAATACATTTCCGAGGGGGATGACACCATATGCGAGATCACAGGCTACACGGAATATGATGACGATGGAGAGCGTTTCTTCCTTTCCGAGGGGGACAAGGTTGCGGTCATTTCTCCGTCTGCGCTTCCCAGCAGGGAGCAGGTAGATGCGGTCATGAACGGTCTGGAGGAATGGGGCTTTGAACCTGTGGAGGGAAAATATGTCTGCCAGGAGACCAGGACATTAGACGAGCTTACGGAGGATCTGACCTGGGCACTTTCAGATGATGAGATCAAAGCTATCTTCTGCGTCAGGGGAGGCTACGGTGCAACGGGCGCGATGGATACCATCACGGAGGATACCATAAAGGAAGCCCGAAAACCCATCATCGGCTACAGCGACATAACGGTATATCACTCAGCCTGGACACAGGCATGCCTTCCTTCGGTGCATGCCTGCATGAGCGGTACCTTCACGGATCTCCCGGATGACTGCAGGGAGGCGGAGCTTCAGATGATGATGGGTAGTATCCCTTCCTACAGCTGCAGTTCGAATGAGGCCGGTATCGACGGCAGGGCGGAGGGAATCCTCATAGGAGGAAACCTTTCTACCTTCACCGCAACCCTGGGCACAGACTACGACAGTACACTGACAGACGAGCCATACATCCTGTTTTTGGAGGAGGTAGGTGAGAATATCCAGCATATCCACAGATATCTGACGATCCTGAAGCACGCGGGAGTCCTTGACAGGGCAGAGGGTATCATTTTCGGAGAATGGACCGAGCTTCCCGCAAACGGCTCCGGCAATTTCGGAGATGCCAGGGGCGGGAAATACGAGTCTGTAGCGGATATGATCAGGCGCGAATTCCTGCAGGATTGTGACATCCCGGTAGCCTTCGGCTTCCCGGCAGGACATGCGGATGTGAACTACCCTCTGCTCATGGGAGAGGAGCTTGAGCTTTCGGTCTCGGGCAGCAGCTTCACCCTGGAGTGGGATGACTGAAAGGAGAAGCTAGATGAATGTTGATGTTTTGACAGGTGTGATGATACCCTTTGCGGGAACCTCCCTCGGAGCCGCGATGGTGTTCCTGTTAAAAAAACAGATATCCGACAATCTGCAAAAGGTGCTGACCGGATTTGCAGCGGGAGTCATGGTCGCAGCCTCATTCTGGAGCCTGTTGTCACCGGCTCTTGAAAGCAGTGAGGGAATGGGAAAGCTTTCCTTCATCCCGGCTGCTGTCGGGTTCCTCATAGGTATAGGTTTTCTTTTGTTTCTGGATATGGTCACTCCGCATATGCATATGGACAGACAGAGTGAGGGACCGGAAAGCGGGCTGAAAAGGACCACCAAGCTCATCCTTGCGGTGACACTTCACAACATCCCTGAAGGAATGGCAGTCGGAGTTGTTTATGCGGGATGGCTTGCAGGAGGTGCGGGAGTCAGCCGTGCGGCGGCCCTGGTCCTGGCACTTGGAATCGCCATACAGAATTTCCCGGAAGGAGCCATAGTCTCCATGCCTCTCCTTGCGGAGGGCATGCCAAAGAAAAAGACCTTCCTCATGGGAGTATTATCAGGTGCCGTTGAGCCGGTTGCGGCCATCATCACCATCCTTGCGGCAAGCACGGTGATACCGGTCCTGCCTTATCTGCTTGCCTTTGCGGCAGGCGCTATGTTCTATGTCGTGGTAGAGGAACTGATCCCGGAGATGTCGGAAGGAGAGCACAGCAATATAGGAACCATATCCTTTGCCATAGGCTTCGTATTGATGATGATACTGGATGTTGCACTGGGGTGACATATTCTTTCTCATGCTCAAAAGATCGGTCTAGCCATCCACAAAGATCACAAATCTCGGGGCATTGAAAGCAGTGCTGGGTGCAAAGCACTTTGCGCTGTATCTGCTCTTTGTGAGCGCATTTTCGCTGGTCTGCGGGTTTTTCGTCAATCTCATATTATGAATGCGATACTGTTTATATTAAAAAACATCATACTGGGAGCGGCGCTTGCGATGGATGCATTTTCGGTTTCCGTTGCAAACGGACTGGATTCT
>CAMVDF010000237.1 GCA_947166195.1 uncultured Lachnospiraceae bacterium | reverse complement strand
TATGGCTGATGCAAGAGTAGCAGGAAGCCATATGCGGGGATTTTTTATTATATTTCCCATCTGCAGCATGGAAGTCCCGATACCCTGGGAGATGAGACCGCCCCATTTGTTGTCCTTGAAGGAGATGACTGCAAATCCGATCATCTGAGCGCAGCATCCCGCCACAGCGGCTCCGCCTGCAAGTCCGGTCAGACCGAGGGCGGCACAGATGGCTGCGGATGATATGGGAAGAGTCAGTGCTATACCCACGAGGACTGATACGAGTATGCCCATGAGGAAGGGATGAAGAACGGTAGCCCACATGATGAGCTGTCCGAACTGGTTTGCGATCCTTCCGAGGAAGGGCGCGATGAGCCAGGAGAAAAAGATTCCCGTACCGATGGTCACAAGGGGAGTGACCAGGATATCTATCTTTGTTTCCTTTGATATGGCCTTTCCGACCTCGGATGCTATGATGGCAATGAAGAGTACTGCCAGAGGACCGCCGGCACCTCCGAGGGCATTTGCCGAAAAGCCTACTGCCACCATTGAAAACAGTACCAGAGGGGGACATTTGAGAGCATGTCCTATGGCAAGCGCCATTGCGGGACCGCTCATGGCAGATGCCATACCGCCCACCGTATATGATATTCCGGAAACCTCTGCTACAGTCTGGGTCAGAAAAGGTATCTGAAACTGCCTTCCCAGTGAATCAAGGATGGTTCCTATGAGGAGGGAACAGAAAAGACCCTGCGCCATGGCCCCCATGGCATCGATCAGATATCTCTTTACAGATATCTCTATATCCTTGCGTTTCAGGAAACTCTTTATTTTATCCATTATCATTAAATCTCCCTTGTAATAATCTGGTGAAAGAACTCCTCAATAAGATACTTGAATTTCTCAATCAAATCAAGTATTATAGTTAGGCTGAACACAAATATATTTATTATAGGAGGATTTGAAAATGGCAGTAAAAGTTGCAATCAACGGTTTCGGTCGTATCGGTCGTCTTGCTTTCAGACAGATGTTCGGAGCAGAAGGATATGAGGTAGTTGCTATCAACGACCTGACAACACCTTCAATGCTTGCTCACCTTCTGAAGTACGATTCTTCACAGGGACGTTATGTTGAGATCGGACAGGAGGATCAGGTTAAGGCAGATGACGAGGCAGGAACCATCACTGTTAAGGGCAAGACCATCAAGATCTACAAAGAGCCCGATGCAAACAATTGCCCTTGGGGACAGATCGGCGTAGACGTTGTTCTGGAGTGCTCAGGCTTCTACACATCAAAGGAAAAGGCACAGGCTCACATCAATGCCGGCGCAAAGAAGGTTGTTATCTCAGCTCCTGCCGGAAACGATCTTCCTACCATAGTATACAATGTCAACCACAAGACACTGACAAAGGATGACAAGATCATTTCTGCAGCATCCTGTACAACAAACTGCCTCGCACCCATGGCAGATGCACTCAACAAGTATGCTCCCATCCAGTCAGGTATCATGTGCACGATCCACGCTTACACAGGTGATCAGATGATCCTTGACGGACCTCAGAGAAAGGGTGACAAGAGGAGATCAAGAGCAGGTGCCATCAACATTGTACCCAACTCTACAGGAGCTGCAAAGGCTATCGGCCTTGTTATCCCTGAGCTGAACGGAAAGCTCATCGGAGCTGCACAGAGAGTTCCTACTCCTACAGGTTCAACCACCATCCTTACAGCAGTTGTAAAGAAGGCAAACGTAACAAAGGAAGACATCAACGCAGCAATGAAGGCAGCTGCTACAGAGTCCTTCGGATACAACACAGAGGAGATCGTATCAAGCGATGTTATCGGAATGAGATACGGTTCACTCTTTGATGCAACCCAGACAATGGTCAACCCCATCAGCGATGATCTCTATGAGGTTCAGGTTGTTTCATGGTATGACAACGAGAACTCCTACACATCACAGATGGTACGTACGATCAAGTATTTCGCAGAACTTGGATAATAAAACAGCTTCAACATGTATATCCGGGGTCCGGTCCAGAAGGACCGGACCCTTTTTGAGAAAGGAGAAACATATATATGGCACTCAATAAAAAGACAGTTGATGATATCAACGTCAAGGGAAGAAGAGTTCTGGTACGCTGTGATTTCAACGTTCCGTTGAAGGACGGCGCCATCACGGATGAGACCCGTATAGTTGCAGCTCTTCCCACCATCAAAAAGCTCATCGCTGACGGAGGAAAGGTTATCCTTTGCTCACACCTCGGAAAGGTCAAGAACGGCCCCAATGAGGGAGAATCCCTTGCACCCGTTGCAAAGAGACTTTCGGAAAAGCTTGGTAAGGATGTAAATTTTGTTGCGGATGACAATGTTACGGGACAGAAGGCAACCGATGCCGTTAATGCCATGAACGAGGGAGATGTGGTACTTCTTCAGAATACACGTTTCAGAGGCAAGGAAGAGACCAAGCCCGAGGAGGCAGGAGAGGCATTTGCAAAGGAACTTGCTGACCTTTGTGATGATTATGTATGTGATGCTTTCGGATCAGCACACAGGGCTCACGCTTCAGTGGCGGTTGTTACAAAATATGTCCGTGAAAAGGGCGGAAACTGCGCTGTAGGATATCTGATGCAAAAGGAGATCGACTTCCTCGGAAATGCCGTTGAGAATCCTGTACGTCCTTTCGTTGCCATCCTTGGCGGAGCAAAGGTTGCAGACAAACTCAAGGTCATCGACAATCTTCTTGAAAAGGCTGATACACTCATTATCGGCGGCGGAATGGCCTATACCTTTGTAAAGGCACAGGGCGGTTCCGTAGGAAAGTCACTTGTTGATGATGAAAAGATAGACTATTGCAAGGAGATGATGGCAAAGGCTGAAAAGCTCGGAAAGAAGCTGCTCCTTCCCACTGATACGGTTGCGGCAGATTCCTTCCCGGATCCCATCGACAACCCGAATATAGCCACAACGGTCGTAAAGACCAGCGAGATCCCTGCAGACAAGGAAGGACTGGATATCGGACCTGAGACTGCAAAGATGTATGCAGATGCCGTAAAGAGCGCAAAGACAGTCGTATGGAACGGACCCATGGGTGTTTCCGAAAACCCTGTTCTTGCAAAGGGCACCATCGCAGTGGCACAGTCACTTGCAGATACCGATGCAACAACCATCATCGGCGGCGGAGACAGCGCAGCAGCAGTAAATAACCTCGGCTTCGGAGACAAGATGACTCACATCTCAACGGGCGGCGGAGCTTCCCTTGAATTCCTTGAGGGCAAGGACCTTCCCGGAGTAGTGGCC
>CAMVDF010000236.1 GCA_947166195.1 uncultured Lachnospiraceae bacterium | reverse complement strand
CTCAGGGTTATGGTATTTGTGCTTATCCCTTCATCTGTTTTCTCTGATCTTGCTTCGATCTCGGTTTCTCCGATATCCCTTAACAGCTCTTCCGCATCCTCCTCATCCGTTTCAGGGACAACAAGCTGCCAACGTGCGTACAATACTGCCGGATCGTTGTATCCGTTTATGAAATGGCTGTCAAAGTCAAATCCTCTGGTGGCAGCCTCATCCGTGCACCATTCAACGAAATCGAACATACCGCCGCCCTTTTTTGGAGCTACTTCCGGCTTCGGTATGTCATCACCGTAGATGAGACCTGTCGCGTCACTTACCCTGCTTCCGCCCCTGCTGTCAAATTTCACTGATACTGTCCTGTTTTCCACAACCGATACCAAAAAGTCCGGTGAGGGATCAAAGCGGATATCTCCGCGGTATCTCACATAATAATTGCCCGCCGGAACGAAAAGAGCCTTTTCGGAAAGAGTGACCCTCCTGTACTCCGTTGCATCGGCCCTCCTGTACTCGGCCGTAAGCTGCTCCACATTGTAGGGAACGATACCCGTTATGAGGCCGCCCAATCCTACGATGAAATTGTCCGAGACCTTGAGATCCTTCGGTGCTGCCTGGCTGCCCTTTGTGACGACTATGGTCTTTGAGCCGGAAAAACCACCATCGGGAGTATCCACATAATAATACATTTTCTGCGCACCCATGCCTCCGAACTTGGGAGCTATGGTGGTGCCGTCCGTTTTGTAGTTGCCTTCATAAAGGTTTTCGCTCAGGCTGTAATAAATTGTTGCGGCCTTTTTGGGTGCTCCCTCCGCCTGTACAGGCTTGTAGGTCACATTGATGCTCACCACGCTTGAAACGATGGGATCATAGGCTCTCATGACCGCCTGAACATTGGCGGAAAGAGGAACCGGAGCGTTTATTTTGGTATAGTTTCCGTCAAATTTGGTTATATTATAGTTAGTGTTCGATGTATCATCACAAGACAGAATGAGTTTGGTTCCATTTTTAGTAACACTTATTTTAAAGCCCGCCAGATCCTC
This sequence comes from uncultured Lachnospiraceae bacterium, assembly GCA_947166195.1. Taxonomy (GTDB): domain Bacteria; phylum Bacillota; class Clostridia; order Lachnospirales; family Lachnospiraceae; genus NK4A144. The sequence continues at coordinate 2,304 of CAMVDF010000236.1, read as the reverse complement.
CTTCAGGATACCGTGTGTAACGTATCTGTCTGTCGGCACCTGATCACTCTGCAGGAACAGATCATCCGCCGCGATATAGGCAGCTCTCTTTCCTATGCTCACATCTATCGATCCGCTGCTTATGGTTTTATCGCCCTTCAGAGCCTTGTAATATACTGTATAGCTGCCGGCATTCTTTCCTGTGGGAATCTTGTCCGTAAATTCACCACTTTCGTTCAGGCTGTACTGCACCTTTCCCGAAGCACTGCTCCTGCCGGTTATGCTCCCGGCGGTGACCAGGGGCTGCTCCTGGCCGTTGTAGGAAAGACCCTGCATGGCTGTGGGACGTATGAAGCCCGAGCCCGACACCTTCACCGATGCAGACTCAATGGAGCTGCTGTCTCCTGTATCCGCTCCCTCCGCGTAGAAGAGGAAAACCTCATTTCCGTCTATATCATCCATTGAGGGGCTGGTTATCTGCGTGACGGTATCTGCGCTTATGTCATATCTTGCGCCTGCACCGTCTCCGTTAACCTGACCTGTCTCTATGGAATACAGGATGTTGCTTCCCTTTGCTGCTGTATGGGCGATCAGATCCCAGCTGACACTTTTTCCGGGCAAGCAGCTTTGTCTTCTTGTATTATTGAGGAACTCAAGCTTATTTACGCCGGCAAAGCTCCAGCTGTTTGTACCATTATTTTCTGTCTTTGCGCCATTGTAGACCTTGGAATTCTTATTACTGCTGCTGTCTGTGAGACTTCCCGTGATGTTGTTCAGGCCTTCCTCCAGAAAGATCCTTCTGATAAAGCCGTCTCCACTGTTTGTTACGGTGTTTCTCGCGTGCAGGGCATTTACGGATATAGTACCGGTATTTTCCACGGTTCCGCTGGTATATATATTTATTTCATCAAGTCCGCGGCTTACCTCTCCGTCCTTGATATTCCCTGTCCTGCCGTTGCTTATCACAGGGATTTCTGCGGTGCCGATGAAGCCGTGGTTTTCTATCGTTGAATTTGCTGTGCTGCTGTAGAGGACGCTGGGCTCAAATTCGCCCAGGCTCACCCGCTGCTCGGTGACAAGCGGAGCGTCGGCGTGAGGGGATACGGGAACAACTATCTCATCTACCGCGCACATATAGATGTTGCCGCTTGCGGAATTCTTTATCGTAGCATGATTGTCAAGATAACCCGGGATCATGACTATGTCTCCGTTATTATCAAGAAGAGCTTTTGGGTGCTCGACATTTGTATCATCCAGGCCGTTGTAGAAGTTTCCGGGATAGGTATGGCCCTGGGTGATATCATCCTTCCATGAAAGCTGGATACCCTTGTGGTAGGTGAAGGTCCCCTTGTCGGGATCATTCGAGGTTATGGTCTCATTGTATCTTCCGGTATTTTTCACGGTGCCAAGATTGAAGAACTGTCCGTTTACCAGGAGGCACCCGGAATTTTCCAGGGTTCCGCCCTCTCCTATGGAAAGCTTTGCATTGGCATAGTCACGGACTATGACCTCTCCGGCATTGCGCGGTTTTCCCTCCTGACCCTCTACGGTTATGATGCCGTCATTTTGCAGTACTCCTCCGTTTTTAACCACCAGCACCCCGCTTTCGTAGTCGGGCTTTGCATCTCCGGCCGAAACCGAGGCAGCGTCATATTCCACCTCCAGCTGGGCGCTGTCAGTTATGACAAGCCGCCCGCCGTTTATTATCTCAAGCTTTGCATTATTGCCAATAGCAAGCTCTGCCCCCGTGGTATTAAAGCTGTCCTGTATGGTAAGCTTTGCCCCGTCCGGCGTTCCCCTGCCGTCTACCGTTATGGCGGCTGTGTTTTTGCTTTGATGATTTGCAAGCTGGATATCAAAGCTGTAGACATCCAGGATCACATCATTATTCTTATCAGCGGTCACGCTTATCTGCTTCAGAAGAGGAGCCTCGCAGATCATCTTGATGGGCTTGCTTTTGTATGATGCATACTCCATGGCCTTTTTCAGGGACCAGTAATCCGGCTTCCCGTTTTCAACCACGCCATCATCCACCTGTATCTCAAGCTCTATATCCGATCCCTTGATGAGATAGTTTGAAGAAACCTCCGCCTGGTTCGCGCTTGCTTCCCTGAAATATTTATTCAGCATCCTGTCGGTGGGAGTGAGGCCGGCCTTGGTTTCCTCCTGAGTCATCGTTATCTCTTTTCCGGTTTCCTTGTCTACGGCTGTTCCCAGACTGCTGTTCCATTCTATCTGCGGCTCGTAGTCACCGACCTTGTCTATATAGAAATTGATGGGAAAATCTGCCGAAGGAGCCTTCGGATCAGGGGCCGCGCCTGTATC
>CAMVDF010000235.1 GCA_947166195.1 uncultured Lachnospiraceae bacterium | reverse complement strand
TGTGACTTGGGTGTTGCACTTCAGATGATAATCCAAGCAGTCCCCCTGTCACATTCCCCTGTCACCTTTTCTGCGTTGTCTATCCTCCGATGATACTGTATACTTATGAACGTACACGGAATCTTATCTTCTAAAGGAGATCGATCTTGGACAAGCTTGCCGTTTTGTTCCCCGGAATCGGATATACGAATGACAGACCGCTGCTCTACTACAGCGCCTATGTGGCGCGGCATGCGGGATATGATGTTAAAAAGCTTGAGTTTTCAGGCCTTCCGGATGGTGTTTTCAATGACGAAAAAAAGATCATGCAGTGCTTTGAAATGTCGCTGAACCAGGCCACGCAGGCTCTTTCAGACATCGATTTTTCGCAGTATGTGGATGTGATCTTCATCTCAAAAAGCCTTGGAACGGCTGTTGCGGCAGTCTATGCCTCAAAGCATGACACCGGGGCGCGCCACATCTGGTACACGCCCCTCGACAAGTCACTTTCTCTTGCAAAACCGGGTACAGGCATCGCCTTTCACGGCACCTCGGATCCCTGGGCAGATACATCCGTCCTTTCCGGAATATGCGAAAAACGAAATATCCCTCTTCATATCATAGAAAATGCCAACCACTCCCTTGAAACCGGGGATCTTGCCACGGATCTTACCATCCTCGACAACATCCTCTCATCCATCACAGACTTCATCGGCTACTAAAAAATGTGACAGGGGAATGTGACAGGGGGACTGTCCCCCTGTCACATTTAATGGTATAATTAATGTCGTTTTTTTACCATGTGATATAGTCAGATGTATTTGCCATGGAGTTATTGAGAAGATACCAACTTGATATAATGCTGGTGCTCATCGGAGTCTGCGGGATCACGGCGTTTTTCGTGATCATCACGGGAACTCTTTCAAAAAAGAGAAAGACTTCCCTGATGCTCGTGGAGGTCTTTTCCACCCTTCTCCTCATATCCGACCGTCTGGCCTACCTGTACAGGGGTGATGCAAGCAGTCTTGGATACTGGATGGTCAGACTCAGCAACTTCGCCGTTTTTGCGATGACGCTTGCCATATTGCACGCCATCAATCTTTATATCACCGATCTGATGCTCAATGAGGGCGGTCTTGAAAAGATCCCAACGAGGCTCCTGTTTTCCGAGGATCTGATCATCGCGGGGTATTTTCTGCTCGTTATCTCACAGGTCACCGGTCTTTATTATACCTTTGATGAAACAAACCACTATGTCAGGGCTCCGGGATTTATAATAAGTTATATCCTGCCATCCATAGTGACGATCATACAGCTGACCGTACTCTTTCAGTTCCGAAAAAAGTTCAGACCTCTTGTCCGCTATCCGCTGATCCTCTTTGGCGTTGTTCCGGTCGTCGCATCCACCGTCCAGCTCTTCACCTACGGCGTATCCCTTATAAATATGTCAATAGTAGGCATGGCTGTAGTTCTCTTTGTCTTTGTGCTCATCGATATGGACTATACGGTCAAGCACGCCCACCGTCTCGAGGTGGATTATCTGAAAAGACAGCAGAAAAGCATGCGCCACCTGTTTGAACAGACGGCAACAGCCCTTGCAAACGCCATAGATGCAAAGGACAAGTATACACACGGTCATTCTTCGAGAGTTGCGGAATATTCGAGAAGGATCGCCGAAATGGACGGGTTGAGCGAGGAGGAATGCGACGAGGTTTATTTTTCCGCCCTTCTGCATGATGTAGGAAAGATCGGTGTGCCGGACCGCATCATCAATAAGGAAGGAAAACTCACGGATGAGGAATTTGAGGCGATCAAAAAACACCCTGAGATAGGCAACACCATTCTTTCAAGTATCAGTGAATATCCGTATCTCAAGATCGGGGCGCACTATCATCATGAAAGATATGACGGCAGAGGATATCCCGACAAGCTCAAGGGAGATGATATCCCAAGGATCGCCAGGATAGTTGCTGTAGCCGATGCTTATGATGCAATGACCTCCAGACGAAGCTACAGGGATTCCATACCCCAGTCAAAGGTCAGAGAGGAGATCATCAAGGGTGCGGGAAGCCAGTTTGACCCGGTCTACGCCAATATCATGCAGCATCTCATAGACCTGGATGAGGAATATGAAATGCGTGAAAGATCCGAGCGCCTGCATTATTCCGGCGATGACGGGCTTGTCTGTCTCGACTTCAAGGACACCGTATCCGATGGTATCCTGGTCACGGCAAACAGGACAAAGATAAACCTGAAGGTTACTCCGGATCCCGAGGATCCGCACGAGTGCATGGCTGCCCTGCTGCTCTTTGATTCCAGCGACGGACGGGCATACAGTGATGAGAGAAAACAAAAAGAGCTTCACTATTTTGAATACGGACAGATCATGTTTGACGGCCACACGATAGTCGAAGGGGCCAGGACCATGCAGTCGAGGTCCGAAAGGATCGCGGACGGACATGTATCAAAGCTTCCACGGAAGCATCAACATTTTACGGAATATATGATAGATGCGGTCAGATTCAAGGATCACGCTCTTATTATCATAGAAGGAAACGAGCAAAGGTACGAGATCACGGTCGCTCTTCCCGACAGCTCCAGGTTCCTGTACCTGGGTCTCACCGGCCGCTACTGCAGCATCAGCGATGTCAAAATGGAAAAATCCGAAGAGGCCATAGGCGAGGGCTATATCGAAAGGATCGCCGAGGAGATCTCCTACATCAACGTACCTGCGGGTGATGTGCCCAACGTCCAGATAGACGGCTACAGGACGGATGCCACTGAGGGCATACCGGTTACGGGAAGGCTCCGGATATCCTTCCACTCCATGAGCCTGCCTACGGCAAACCTGATATGGCACTGTCCCTTCATCACCATCTTTCATTCGGATGACGGGCTTGTGAACGGTGAGGGCTACAGGGAGTTTGCCCTGATACGTATCGACGGGGAATACTGGGAGCCGGATGATGCGGGCAGAAATGAGATCTTTGTAAACAAAAGCAATGATTTTGCGGGCTGGGACAGCTGGAAGCAGTATAATAAGAACGGCTTCGACTGTTCGGTAAGTCTCATCAAAAAAGGAAATACCATCACCACCACCACGGAAAACATGGGAATAAGCGTCAGAAATGTCACGACCATCTCAGATGGTACCGATGAGATCTATGCAGCCCTCACCGGTGACCAGGTCGCTCTCACAGCCATCAAAATCGAGCTGGGATAAACAGATAACAAGTGTGTGGGACAGGGGACGTTTCTCTGTCCCATTTTTATGTTAATTTTGGGGACGGTTCTCTGTTTTGGTATTTCACGAAACAGAGAACCGTCCCCAATAAAAACGACCGTGTGGGACAGAGCAACGTCCCCTGTCCCCCACATCTGTTATGCACCAAGCATCATTTCCGCGTTTTT
>CAMVDF010000234.1 GCA_947166195.1 uncultured Lachnospiraceae bacterium | reverse complement strand
TGCCTCCAGATCCGACCCGCACATATACACCATCACCGTCCATGAACCGCCGCTTCCGGTATCTGCGGATCTGTCAAAGGCTTCGTCATTATCCTCCTCTTCAGGCTCCTCTTCCTCCAAGGGCTCCTCTTCGTATCCCTCTGCCTCCTCCTGAACCGTTTCTTCCTCCTGTTCCTCATACTGAGGTTCGGGATGGAGCATCAGCCAGGCAGCCAGAGCGATGAGAAGCACCGCCACGATCACCAGTACTATAATAAGACCTTTTTTGCTCTTCTTTTTTTCCATACCCCTTATCTTCCCCGCTTATTTCAGATTTTCAACATCACTTGCCTTTTCTCCGGCATGAGTGTACATACCTTCCACTGCAGCATTTACTTCGGCATTGTCAGAGGTCAGTGAAATATCGGGACCTCCCTCTGCCTTTATATTGATCGTCTGATCTGCCGCAAAATCATTATCCGAGCTTGTTATTTTTGCTGTATAGGTTCCGTCGCCGTTATCCTTGTATTCTCCTTCTGCATAGAGTACAGGTGCCGATGCTCCCACAACATTGATCATGAAATCCTTTTCCGACAAAACTCCAAAGATATACTCTGTATCACCCTTCCAGAATCCGTAATATCCCATCATCAGAACCTGATCGGATTCCGCCATGTCATCTGCAGGTTCTGCAGCTTCTGCAGCTTCTGCAGGCTCTTCTTCAACGATCTCCTCTTCTTCATACTCTGCTTCTTCTTCATAACCGGAATCCTCCGGCTCTTCAAGATCCACCTCATATTCCTCTTCCGGGATCTCTTCAACCTCGGGCTCAGGTGCCGCCGCTTCCTGTCCGCATCCTGTAAGCAGGCTCATACCAAGTACAGCGGCAAGTGAAACTGCCAAAACACTGCTCCATTTTCTTTTCATCTCTAAATACCTCCTTTTTTTTTTCTGTATCACAGATTTATTCGTGATAATATATACGAATTGTTTTCACAAAAGTACAATCCTGTTTTACCACTCATCTTTTTACTTCCATTGCTCCGCGATCTTTTCCGCAAGGCGTATCCTGTCCTCATTTCCTGATCTCTGAGCAGTTTTTTGAAGCAGGGACAGCTTGCTTTCCGCATTTTTCGTCAAAGGGTGATCCGGATCCTTTCCGACGCCCTCTGCCAGCTTCATGCCATCCTTTGTCATCTCCGCAAGGAGTGAAAAGATGCGGTCATCCACAGGCTCTGTCCCGTCCATTCCGATGGTCAGGATCTGGGGCACAAAGCCCAGACTCGATGCGGTATAATAACCGCCGTCAAATTTGTTCGGATTTTCATCCTTGTCTGTCACCGGCGAATTGATCTTGTTGGTCAGATAGACTATCACCAGTTTCTCATCGGGATCTATCATCACAAGAGTACCTGTCCACCCCTGATGTCCGAAGACACCGGATGAAGCCTGAGATCCGAAATACCAGGGCCTTTGATCATCCCCTTCTCTCCACCAGCCAAGACCCCAGTTTGCCGCATTTTCATTTTTCGGTGCCGTAAACATATCCATGCAGTTTCGTGAAAAGAAACGGTGATTGCCGTACCCTCCCGAAAGCATCACAAAAGCAAGCTTTGCCAGATCTGTCGCATTTGCAAAAAGACCCGCATGTCCCGACACGCCTGCCATACTGTAGTAGGCCATCTCATCATGAACTTCACCCTGTATGACATCCGTCCGGATCCCGGGATAGGAAAGCCACCCGTCCCTCGTATTTCCCGCAAGCTCCGTTGCCGCACAATCTTCCGCCTTAAATCCGTTTTCAAGCGGATTGTATGTGATATGCGAAAGCTCCAGCGGTTCAAAAAAGGTTTCCTTCAGGTAAGTGTCCAGATCCCTGCCGGTCACCTTTTCGATGACAACCCCCAGGATCAGATAATCCACATCGGAATAGACCGTTTTTGTGCCGGGTCTGTAAAGCAACGGTGTTTTGCACACAGCCCTGACGGTTGCCTCCTTCGTTTCCTGTGTTCCGTCATTTCCGGCAAAGAGTATGTTTTCGTTTCCCTCGCCGAATTCCTGCGTTATGGCGTTCACATATGGATTGGCGTACCTTGGTCCGGGAGGAAAGCCTCCCTGATGACGCAGTATATCCCTGATGGTGAGGGATGCTTTCCACTCTTTCTGCGTCTCTATATCCGGCGGTATTTCCGCTCCTCCAACCTTTTCGGGATCGTAATTAAAATCCAGGGTATCGTTAACAAACTCCATCCCAAGATAATCGGTGATCTTTGAATCAAGATCGATCTTTCCGTCCGTTAATAGCTTTTGCAGGCTGTAGTTTACCGAAAACATCTTTGTTACCGACGCAAGGTCGTAGAGGGTTTCGCCTGTTACATCCGCACTGTCCGTGATCCTCTCCCCGTCAGACGTATATGAGCTTATCTTTCCCCAGGAATTTTCATACACAAGGATCCCGTTTCTGATGACGGCAAGCTGGGCGCTTGTAAAGCCGTGTTCTATGTCGGAAGTTATGATGTCCGAAACAGTATCCAGAGTTTCCTGCCTGATACCTGCATCCTCAGGATCCCCTTTCATGACTACCGGAAAAGGTATATCGATCTTTACCGCACCGGCCGCATCCAAAGGTTCTATGGATGAGACCATGACGGTATTTCTGCCGTTTTTTGCGGCAGCAGAAAAATCCAGCTCATAGATCTCTCCGGGAACTATGCCTGATGTGTCAGCCTTCCTGTCGTTTACATACAGGTCAAAAGCCTCCGCATTTTCCGAAACGGAAACATACATCCTTCCCTGACCGGCAAACCCTTCAAAACCTGCGATACTGTTGAGGGCAAGCGTATCATCAATCTTTCCCCGTCGATCAGGAAATACGGCTTCGACCTGCCAGTTTCCTTCGGGAAGTTCCTTTACGCTCTCAAGGACGAGCGGCCCGGCTTCCTTTTCCGCACTATCTGCCGCATCATTTATGTTTCCATCCTCTTCCGTTTCTTTTCCCGCAGCCTGTATCAATTCCGCTGCATCCGTACATCCCGTCAGCAAAAAACAGGCTGCGATAAAAAATGCCTGTATCCTTTTGTAAAACCCGGCTCTTTTCCGATTTTTCATATCCGTTTTCTCCACGATCCAGAACAGTTTTCTATGATCTGTGCGATGACCGGCTCTCAAGCCGCTCCAAACGCTTGACAGACAGGCGACATCTGTATAAGATTCAAACATAACCACCCGTGGTCAAGTCAATGAAAAAAGGGGAAAAAATGGAGTTTCATGATGAATCAAGACTGTTTACGGTCGCAGAAGTGGCAAAAGCGTGTGATATAAGCCGGACATCACTGATCCGACTTGAGGAAAGCGGGTTTTTCAGCCCCTGCTATACAGACCCCGATACAGGCTACCGGTATTATGATGTTAAAAAT
>CAMVDF010000233.1 GCA_947166195.1 uncultured Lachnospiraceae bacterium | reverse complement strand
TCCCCCTCCGGGTACAGAGACCAGAGCCGACCACTCCTTTTCCTCTTTTTCGCCGGTCACATTAAACCCGGCTTCCTCCAGCGCTGCCCTGACGCTCTCCTTTTTTTCGGTCAGGATCCCCGAAAAGATCACCACGCCGTTCTCCCTGACAAATTCTTTCAGGAAAGGACACAGAGGTATCAGAACGGGAGGAAGGATGTTTGCCACCACGATATCATAGCCGCTTCCGAGGCTTTCTCTCAGGCCGGTGTCTGTCAGTACATCTCCCAGGAGCATACCAAAATCAGCTCCTTCAAGACCGTTTTTTTCAAAATTCTCCTTCACTACCGGTTCTGCGTTTTTGTCCACCTCCGTTGCCCTGACAAAGGTCGCTCCGAACATAAATGCAGCCATGGAAAGGATCCCGCTGCCCGTACCCAGATCAAGCACGCGGCTGCCCTCCTTCACATACCCTGAAAGTTCTTTGATACACAGCTTTGTGGTCTCATGGGCACCCGTGCCGAAAGCCGTGCCCGGATCTATATGAATGCACATATCAGCCTCGGGAAGCACCGTATCCTCTTCCCAGGAGGGGATGATGCCCATCTTTTTCCCGTTTTCAAGATCTATATAAAACGGTCTGAAAAATTCCTTCCATTTGTCGATCCAGTCCGCATCCTCAGTCTCCGATGCCGTTACGGTACCGTCTCCGATATCGCAGTGATCCTGAAGTTCTTCGAGAGCACCAAGAGCTGCTGCCAGGAGTTTTTTTTCCTTTTCATCATCCTCAAGATAAAAAGACACATATGCCAGCCCCTCCGGTATGTCCTTTACCGGAACCTCGTCCACAAATATCTCCTTTAACTCCTCCTCCGAAAAAGGGGTACCGTCCTCTATCTCAAGGCTTGCGATACCGGCCTCGTTCAGAGCGGCACATACGATATCCTCAGCCTCCGTCTTTGTTTTGATGGTGTATTTTTTGTATCTCATTTTTCCTCACAATCTGATCTTTCTTGAAAACCTGAACCTGTCCAGTATCACACAGTCGACACCTGCCGCCTTTGCAGCCAGTCCGTCCCTGTCCATCCTGTCTCCGACCATTATGATCTCATTTTTGGGTATATCCGGATGAAGCTTTGAAATGCAAAGGATTCCCTCCGGGTCAGGCTTCATTTTCCCGATGCCGCCGTCACCGCAGGAAAATATCTCCATATCCTCCGGCAGGCCAAGCGCCTCACATTTATCCTTCGCCGGATAATCGGAATAGATGCAGACCTTTTTCCCTTCGTACAAAAGCCTTTCCACAGTATTTGCAAGATCTTTGTCTGCGCTTGAAGCCACCGCGTCCATGGGGATCTCAAACATCCATTTTGATATGACCGCTGCCACCCTTTCCTTTTCCACTCCATGTCTGGCGGAAAGCTCCGAAAAAAACACATCATCGGAAGCCTCTTTTGAGCTGTCCCAGTTCTCACGCATCTTCCTGTAATCAAGGACGAGCTTCATATCCTTCATTCCGCCCCTATGAAACAAAGCATGCATCACAAGCCTTGCGCCCATTCTGATCTGCATGCTTTTCTGAAAATACATGGTCCCGTCCATATCAAATATGATCAGGGAATATGATGACAGTTTTTCGTGCAGTCTTTTATACATCACTTCCTGAAAAGATTGACCACCAGCTTGATCCCGTATCTGCAGTAATTGAAAAATACGGAAGGGTGGGTTATGCATTCCTTCATCTTTCGAAGGATATATACGGGCCTCAGATAAAATCCCAAAAGAATGCTCCTGCGAAGCTTCATCACCTCGTCCATCGACAGATACTTCGTCCCTGTCATGCTTGAATGAAAGAAATCACTTCCGAGGACATTTTCAGCAAGCAGCCCCTCTTCCTTACATGTGTCATACAACGGAGTCCCATAATAAGGGAGTGCGATCGTGATCTCGATGAAATCCGGATCCGCCCTGTGTATGAGTTTTTTCGTCTGCATGATATGATCCTTTGTCTCCCACGGAAAACCAATAACAAAGAATCCCCAGAAGGGAAGCCCGACCTCGTGGCACCACCTTGCCGCCTGCAGGTTCTGTTCCAGAGTCGCTCCCTTGCGTATGAGCTTCAATATCTCATCGCTGCCGGATTCAAACCCGAAAGCCACCATGAAGCATCCTGCCTCCTTCATGATCTCAAGGGTTTCCTTTTTGAGAGGATTTACCCTGGAATTGGCCGTGAAATGGATCTTTCCGTGAAGCGGCGATTCTATTATCATGGTACAGAGCTTTTTCACCCAGTCCGCATTGATGGTAAAGGTATCCGCCTTGAAGAAAAAGTCGCAGATCCCGAACTTCTCATAGCATTCAGTCAGCTCCGCCATGACATTTTCCGGACTTCTGAACCTCACGCATTTCCCGGAGATCCCCGGAGTGAGACAGAAAACACAGGCCGAAGGACAACCCCTTGCAGTCTGGATCGTAGCCATGGGGGCATCCGTATCGGGCCTTGTATAAAGGGCATTGTTCATATATTCGCGTGCGGGAAAAGGCTGAGCGTCAAGATCCTGCCCCCAGACATGAAATTTCGTCTGTACAAAGGATCCGTCCTCTTTTTTGTAGAGGATATTGTTTACATCCTCTATATTTCCCTCGCCTTTGAGTGCATAATCCGCGATCTCTCCTATGGCAAAATCAACCTCTCCGCCTATCATATAATCTATATGCGAAAGATCGAGGAGATCGAGCATGGCCTGCTCGGGTGCATAGAATATGGCACCCTTCAGCACGGTGACCGGACCGAACCTGTCCTTGAGGTCATTCATCAGTTTGATATCGTCAAATACCGTGGTATTGGTCGTGCTGAGCATGACGAGATCGGGTCTGTATTCATCTATCTCCCGGTACATCTGTTCATTTGTGCAAAGCTCCGTCTGGAAATCCCGGAGCTTTATGTCATAACCTCTTTTCAGAAGGACAGCCGCAGCATACCCCAGGTCGTTGCAGGCCCTCATGGCCTGTGCCGATCCCTCATCCACATTCTGCTGGCATCTGTCCTCACCGCGCTGGAACATGGGTCCCGGCGGATAAAAAAGCAAAATCTTTTTCTTTTCCATTATCATTCTCCGATCAGATATGAATCAAAAACGGCTCCTGGAAGAGCTTCAGTCCGGGGATATCAACCACGGTCAGTACCACGGCTATCACCACTATGACTGCGACAAAGATCATCAGTTTTCTCTCCTTGTAAAGCTTTTCGGGCTTTTGCACGGCAGAATCATCCTTAAAGGCTATGTAGAGATAATACACGAAAAGCAGGAAGAGAAAGGGCATGAGCAGCACATATTCCAGTCTGTACTTGATCAGGAATATGCCCATGCAAAAGGTAGAGCAGAAAGCATAAAACATGCTCGAACAAAGAAGCG
>CAMVDF010000232.1 GCA_947166195.1 uncultured Lachnospiraceae bacterium | reverse complement strand
TTCAAGAACAGCCTGACAGGTCTTCCCATCGGCGGAGGCAAGGGCGGCTGCGATTTCGACCCCAAGGGCAAGTCAGACAATGAGATCATGAGATTCTGCCAGAGCTTTATGACAGAGCTCTACAGGCATATAGGCGCCGATACCGATGTTCCCGCAGGCGATATCGGTGTAGGCGGCAGAGAGATAGGATATCTTTACGGCCAGTACAAGAGGATCCGCAATATCTATGAGGGAGTGCTGACAGGCAAGGGGCTTACTTACGGCGGATCACTTGCGCGTACCGAGGCTACAGGCTACGGACTCCTTTATTGTACAAATGCGATGCTGAAGGCAAACAACATCGACATCAAGGGCAAGACCGTCGCAGTATCAGGTGCCGGAAACGTTGCCATCTATGCTATCCAGAAAGCACAGCAGCTGGGCGCAAAGCCCGTGACCTGCTCTGATTCCACCGGCTGGATCTATGATCCCGAGGGAATCGATGTGGCTCTTTTGAAGGAAGTGAAGGAAGTGCAGAGGGCAAGGCTTACGGAGTATGCAGCAAAGAGACCTTCCGCTGAATATCATGAAAAGAAGAACGGCGAGCACGGTGTATGGACTGTAAAGGTTGATATAGCTCTTCCCTGCGCTACACAGAACGAGCTGGATCTGGATGATGCAAAGGCTCTGGTGGCAAACGGAGTCATTGCGGTTGCTGAGGGAGCGAACATGCCTACCACCATCGAGGCTACCCAGTATTTCCAGCAGAACAAGGTCCTCTTCATCTGCGGCAAGGCTTCAAATGCAGGCGGAGTTGCAACTTCGGCACTTGAGATGAGCCAGAATTCAGAGAGGCTTTCATGGACTTTTGAAGAGGTTGATTCCAAGTTAAAGGGCATCATGGAGAATATCTTCAAAAATGTCGATGAGGCTGCAAAGAAGTACGGCAAAGAAGGAGACTATGTAGCAGGCGCAAATATTGCAGGCTTCCTCAAGGTTGCTGAGGCAATGAAGGCTCAGGGTATAGTATAATCACCGCAGGGCCCGATAACCGTAGAATTTTCGGTCAGAAAATGTTATGATGTAACTGTTTGGGATCCCGGAGAACCCGGGATCCTGGATGGTTACTTTTTTGTTGTAAAGGTTTTTTGTCCGAACCGGAGGAAAGTATGTCTTCTTTTGAAACCTGGCTGAAATTTTTCATAATCGATCACAATATCAGTGTCGAGGATGTTATATTCGAGGGCATAGTGGAAGGAAAGATGAAGCACTGCACATACAGGGAGTTTTTTGATGCCATCAGACCCTATCCCATGATCCAGGAAAGGGTCAGAAATGATCTTGCGGTTGCGGCGGCCACCGGTGAGTCGATCCGGGCGGCAGCCGGAAGGATCTGCGAGGAGGAACTGATTTCAAAAGGGCATCAGGTTGGATGATTCTGAAAGGAACAGCTTGAAATGGGAAAAAAGATACTGCTGATAGATGGTCACAGCATCATGAACAGAGCCTATTACGGCCTGCCGCTTCTTTCAAATTCAAAGGGTTTGCATACAAATGCGCTCTTGGGGTTCCTGAATATCCTTACAAAGGCTATCGAGGATGAAAAGCCTGATTATCTCACTGTAGCCTTTGATGAGCATGCTCCTACCTTCAGACATCAGATGTATGAAGCCTACAAGGGCACGAGACACCCCATGCCGGATGAGCTAAGGGAGCAGATTCCCATAATAAAAGAGCTCCTTGCCGCTATGGGGATAAAGACCGTATCAAAGCCCGGAATAGAGGCGGATGACATCATAGGTACCATTTCAAGACGGGCCATGAAGGAAGGGATCGACACGGTCATCATTTCCGGAGACAGGGATCTCCTCCAGCTTGTGACGGATTCCGATGTGAAACTGAAGCTTCCCCATACCACAAGGGGTCAGACTGTGGTGGAGGAATTCTATGCAAAGGATGTGCTTTCAAAATACGGGGTCAGCCCTGCGGGTATCATAGAACTCAAAGCCCTGATGGGAGATTCCTCTGACAATATCCCCGGAGTTCCAAAGATCGGCGAAAAGACTGCGACCGGACTTGTGGAGCAGTACGGTACCATAGAAAATCTGAAGGAGCATATAGGAGAGATCACAAAAAAGAGCATCAAAGAATCCCTGGAGCAGAACTTTGATCTGGCCGTTCTTTCCAAAAAGCTTGCCACCATAGATACGGCGGCGGATATCGACTATGACATAAACAGTGCCTTACTTCATGATATCTATACAAAGGAGGCCTATGAAGCCTTTAAGGAACTGGAATTTCGAAGTCTGCTGAAAAACTTTGACCGTTCCGCAGCAGCTGCCGCAGGGCCTTCCATCGCTTATACTCAGGTGATCTCAAAGGAGGATGCGGATAACCTGTTTGAAAAATGGAAAAGATCGGCAAAGACCGGTTTTTATTCGGATGGGAAAAGCCTTGCTGTCTGCTTTGAGGACGGAGGTTTTCTGCTTGAGCTTTCCGCATTTGAAGGATCATATATTGAAGAAAACATAAACGACGCCGTTTCAAATACCGGGACAAGCTATACCTATGATGTAAAAAAGCAGAAAAAGCATATTGATATCAGGAAAAGCAAAAATCTGAAGGATGTTCGTATCCTTGATTATCTTTTGAATCCCTTAAGCCCCGACAACTCGGATATCACAGATGTAGGAGAAGCGGCCTTTGCGGCTCTTTCAAACGGTGAGGACAGAAGCAGACGGGTGAAGGAAGCCGGTATGGAAGAGCTTTTTGAAAAGATCGAAATGCCGCTGGTCTATGTACTTTCCGATATGGAAAAGGAAGGTATCAGGGCAGACAGGTCAGCTCTTGCCGGGTATTCAAAAAAACTGGGGGAGCAGATAGATGAACTTCAAAAAAGCATCATCTCGGAAGCGGGAGAGGAGTTTAATATAAATTCCCCGAAACAGCTCGGTGTCATCCTTTTTGAAAAGATGGGGCTTCCCGGAGGAAAAAAGACAAAGACGGGTTATTCCACGGCGGCGGATGTCCTCGAAAAGATGGCTGATGAGCATCCCTTCGTCGGAAAGATATTGGAATACAGGGGTCTAAGCAAGCTGAAGAGTACCTATACGGATGCACTGGCGGATTTCATTGATGATACCGGAAGGATCCATTCCACCTTCAATCAGACGGTGACCGCGACCGGAAGGCTTTCATCCGACAATCCAAATCTCCAGAATATACCCGTGAGGACGGAAAGAGGCAGGGAACTGAGAAGGGTATTCATTCCGAAGGACGGGTACATCTTCACCGATGCGGATTATTCGCAGATAGAGCTTCGGATCCTGGCATCCCTTTCCGGGGATGAAAAGCTGATCGAAGCCTACAATATGGAAAGTGATATTCACGCCATCACGGCATCCCAGGTATTTCATGTCCCGCTGTCAGAGGTTACGCC
>CAMVDF010000231.1 GCA_947166195.1 uncultured Lachnospiraceae bacterium | reverse complement strand
TCCGATCTAGCTTTTCTGGCATTCATGGCTGATGGCGGCCGTCCGGTGGCCTGCATCCCCAACGGACCATACAGTTATTATATGTATGATCCCCAAAACGGAGAGGTAAAAAGGATCACAGCAAATGTTGCCGGACAGCTTCGGAGGGATGCCTGCATGATCTATCCTCCCTTCCCTCAAAAGGCTATGAAGATCCCGGATATCATTTCCTTTGGGATGAAATATGTGAACAGATCGGATATCACAAGACTTCTGGTCCTGGCATTTGTTGGTACCCTGACCGGGCTGCTCATCCCTTTCATGAATGAGCAGGCCTATGACAAGTTCATACCCATGGGCAATGCGTATCAGATGACGCAGCTGGGTGCCATCCTTCTGGCGGGTACTCTCGGCAACGTTTCCTTTACGATAGTAAAGAACCTTGCGACCTTCAGGTCCATGAACTCCATGAAATACGCAGTTCAGAGCGCAACCTTCGACAGGCTTTTCAATCTGCCCGAAAGCTTTTACAGAGAATATGAGTCTGCAGATCTGGGACAGAGAATCATGGGTGTTTCAAACATATACGCGATCCTGACAAACAGTGTTGTGACCACCGTTTTTTCAACACTGTTTTCCCTGATGTATCTCTGGCGTATGAACAAGTATACAAAGGAGATGACAAACCCCGCGGAGATCATGCCCCTTTTCGTGTTCTTTATCATAATCGTGATCTCAAGATTTCATCTTCATTATGAGGAAAAAAAGATCAGTTCCGATCTCAAGGCGCAGTCCGGGTTGTTCCAGTATATAGCAGGCATCTCAAAGATAAGGATATCCGCCACCGAGGACCGGGCCCTTTTGAATTATCTTGAGGATATCGTCACCTCACAGAATTACAATGAAAAAGAGGGGAAGCTTTCGGCTGTGATGACGACCATCACCCAGTCGATGAACATAGTTTTTTCGATGTTCATGTATTACACCCTCATTCATGAAAAAATCCAGATGTCCGTGGGTGTATTCTCGGCATTTATGGCAGCTTTCGGTGCATTTTCAAACGCCATGATGACTTTTGCGGGACTGTTCTTTACCCTGAACCAGATAGTTCCCATATACAAAAATGCAAAGCCGGTCCTTGAAGCTCTTCCGGAAAACACGGAATCTTCACATGCTCCGGGTGAGCTTAAAGGTGAAGTTGAAATAAACAATGTTTCGTTCTCCTATTCCGAGGAAGGTGAACCTGTCATCAAAAATTTTAAACTGCATATAAATCCCGGTGAATATGTAGCCATCGTAGGTGCTTCGGGCTGCGGGAAATCCACGCTCTTAAAGCTGATGCTGGGCTTTGAAAAGGCGGGAACCGGAAAGATCTATTTTGACAATCATGATATAGATGATCTGGACAAGAGGGAACTGAGGAAAAAGTTCGGCGTTGTACTCCAGGAGGGGGGTATCATCTCGGGAAGCATCAGGGACAATATCACAATTACTTCCCCCTATGTGAAGAATGAAAGGATAGAAGAGACTATACGCGAGGTCGGACTTGAAGAAGATATAAAGGAAATGCCCATGGGCATCTTTACCGTCATATCGGAAGGCGCAGGCACCATATCCGGAGGTCAGCGCCAGAGGATACTGATAGCAAGAGCCATAGTCGGCAAGCCAAAGATAATCTTTCTTGACGAGGCTACATCTGCATTGGATAATAAAACCCAGGAGCAGGTGGTAAAAACCCTTGAAAAACTCGATGCCACAAAGGTTGTCATCGCGCACAGACTGTCCACTGTCAGAAACTGCGACAGGATAATAGTCATGGATGACGGCCGCATAGTCGAGCAGGGCAATTATGATGAGCTTATGGAAAAGAAAGGACTCTTTTATGAGCTTGCAAAACGGCAGATATCCTGAAACGGCCCGGGTTATATCAAAAAGCGATATAAAGGATCTTTATGAACATCTTGGGGCCGAACTTCCCGGCGATATTGATAACATCCCCGAAAAAAACCTGATAGTATTCAGTGCAGGTGCCGAAGGCATGATCTTTGGCATGATATGTGCAGCTGTTCCCGAAGGTGCGGATTTTTGCAGGATAATGACGATCCTGCTTCCCGCAGGTTACAGGACTGTTGATAATATCGCATTTTTGATAGGATGCATCTGCAGGGCTGCCGGCAGTACGGGAAAGATCAAAAAGACTGTCTGGAGGTATGTCACATCAAAGAGTGATGATCTTGATCCGTATCTGAAGGTATGTTCACGGGTGACGGGAACCAAAGCTGAAGTTGAAACGATAGACAGGATATTCCTGATGGATCTTCATACCATGATCGAGGTGCAGCCGAAGATATTGAGGCGAAACGAAAGCTTCATGGATTCAAGGGGATTTCGTATCGTCAGATGTATCGATCTTTCGGAAAAGCACAAAAAAGAAGCAGAGGCCCTGGTAAAAAACGGTGATGATGAAATAAAGCTCCTTTCCCCATTTGACGGGATGGAACGGGATGAGGAAAACAGCTTTTTTGTCCTTGGCAAAGAGGATGACAATGTATACGGCTGGATGATCTGCAGAAAAAAGTATGAGGGCTGCGTGGAACTGGCAAGATTTTATGTTCTTTCCGACCGCCGGAAATCCATGACGGGTCTTGATTTCGGCGGCTATATATTAAGGAGGCTTGAAAGGGTATATGACAGGGCGTGGCTGAAGGTCCTTCCCGAGAACGGACAGTTATTGAGATTCATGAGAGGATTTTTCGGGCGGTGCATCACGGAAAGTACGGAAAAACTGATCACCATGACGGGTCAGGCTTTTGAACCGTGAAATAAAAGACAGGGGGATGAAAAATACATGAAGTGGTCAAGGTACAGTCATTTTTTCAGATCAAAGAGAAACGGATATCTTTTGTACAATTCGGCATCGGGCTTTTTTTTGAAGGTCGAGGATGAAGGAGTAAAGGATATTGAGAATATAATAAAGGATCCTGAGGGCTTTGATTTCTCGGAAATGCCGGGGTTATATATGACCCTGAGGCGTGCGGGATTCATTGTGGAGGATACGACGGATGATGATTATTACAATATCCTCAAGATGAAGAGGATCTCTGCAAATTATGTCACGAGAACCCTGCTTTTGACCATTGCCGTTACGAGAAACTGCAATTTCAACTGTTCCTACTGCTATGAAGGAAACCGCACGGGCTATCCGATGTCAAAGGAGGTGGAGGACAAGCTGATGGATTTCATCGACCTTCACAAAAGAGAGGATCAGCTTGCGATAATCTGGTACGGCGGAGAGCCTTTGCTTGCCATAGACAGGATCAGGAGCATCGACAAAAGATTAAAGGAAAAGGGAAGAAAGTACAATGCGTTTCTCGTGACCAACGGATATCTTCTGACGGAAGATATCATAGCCGATCTGAATGACCTATCCATAAACAGGATCCAGATTAC
>CAMVDF010000230.1 GCA_947166195.1 uncultured Lachnospiraceae bacterium | reverse complement strand
ACAAAGCCTGCCATTGAAAGCTCGTTTATGGCCGCCTCGGTACCGCCTGCAATGATCGCATCGGCATATCCGTTTTTGATGGCCCTGAAGGCTTCACCCAGAGTATGGCTTGATGAAGCGCAGGCCGTGACCACGGGAAGTGTGGGTCCCTTTGCGCCGAAGCGGATGGCAACCGCACCCGTGGGCATATTGCTGATCATCATGGGCACAAAGAAGGGGGACACCATATCGGGTCCTTTTTCATTGAGCCTGAGGGTATTTGTGATAGTGGTGCTGATGCCGCCAATACCTGAGCCTATGTACACCCCAAGCCTGTCTTTGTCTATATCGCTTTCCATGATGCCGCTCATGTTCACGGCTTCAATGGCCGCTGCATAGGCATACTGCATGCAAAGATCGGATCTCCTGATCTCCTGTACCGAAGGGTAATAATCCTTCGGATTGAAATCCTTTACCTCAGCATCAAGGGATGCCTTGAGCCTTGAGGCATCAAATTTTGTGATCCTTCCTATACCGTTCTTTCCGCTTTTGAGGCTTTCCCAAAAACTGTTCAGATCATTTCCCACAGGGCTTATGACGCCCATTCCGGTAACCGCTACTCTATACATACATTCCTCCGTCCACTTTTATCACTTCTCCAGTGATATATGATGATCTGTCCGATGCCAGAAAAAGCGCAAGCTCAGCCACATCCTCCGGCTTCCCCAGTCTTTCGATGGCAAGGGTTTTTATTATCTCAGATCTCTGCTCCTCATTCAAGGCATCCGTCATCCTGGTCTCGATGAAGCCGGGTGCTATGGCGTTGCATCTGATATTCTTCCTGCCGTACTCTTTGGCCACTGCCTTTGTAAAGCCTATGATGCCGGCCTTTGATGCCGCATAGTTTGTCTGGCCCTTGTTTCCCATGAGACCCACGACCGAGCTCATGTTGATGATGCTGCCGCCCTTCTGCCTCACCATGCCGCGGATGAAAGCCTTTGTCATATACATGGTCCCCTTGAGGTTGATGTCTATGACCGAATCTATGTCTTCCTTTGAAAGGCCGGGCAGGATATTGTCCCTTGTGATGCCGGCGTTGTTTACAAGGATGTCGACCTTTCCAAGATCCGCCGTTATCTTTTTTGCCGTCTCCTCCACCGCATCAAAATCGCTGATATCGCAGGCGTAAAAAAAGAGCCGTCCGGTCCCTTCAGGATCAATCTCATTCAGTGAATTCCTTGCATCCTCACTGTCCTTTGTGGCTATGACCGCCACCGAGGCTTTGTTTAATAAAAACAGGCGGGCAGCTGCCTTTCCTATGCCTCTCGTCCCGCCGGTTATAACGGCGCATTTTCCTTCAAGCAAGATTTTCATCCTCCGATCTTTTCGAGAGTTTCATTTAAGGATGCCATGTCATTTACATTAAAGATCCTGACATCCGATAAGGTCCTTTTTACAAAGCCTGCAAGAGCCTTGCCGGGTCCGCATTCGATGAAGGTATCGACTCCCTCCTCCTTCATGGCAAGGAGGATATTCTCCCAGCGGACGGGGTGATAGACCTGGGTTGAAAGAAGCTCGATGATCTCCTGTTTTTCAGGTCCGTAGGGCTTTGCCGTCCTGTTTGAATAAAGCGGAAGCTTCGGTGCGCTTATATTATACACTGTTTCATCCGAAAGCTCCTCTTTTAGTTTTTCACCCGCTTCCTTCATGTAGGGGCTGTGGAATGCCCCGCCGACCGCAAGAGGCACAAACCTGGCTTTGATCTCATTTAGCTTTTCCCTGAAGCCTTCCATTTTGGATGCTTCTCCCGAGACCACGATCTGTCCCGGGCAGTTATAGTTTACGGGATAGACTCCGTATTCGCCGCAGAGTTTTTCAAGTTCTGCCGGATCCATCTTCATGACGGCAAACATGACGCCTTCCACCCTGTCGGACGCTTCCTGCATGAAGATACCTCTTTTGCAGACAAGCCTGAATGCCTCATCATTTGAAAGTATCCCCGAAAAAGCAGTCCCGGCTATCTCTCCCAGAGAAAAGCCGGCACAGATATCAGCACTTATCCCGTTTTTTTCAAGGGCAAGGGCTGCGGCAAGATCACAGAGAAAAAGACAGGGCTGGGTATTCGCTGTCTTTTTCAGATCCTCTTCACTTCCTTCAAACATCTGAGACAGGGTTTCAGGCCTTTTGGCCTCTGCGCTGTCAAAAAGTTCCTTTACTTCAGGTACTCCTTCATAAAGATCCTTTCCCATGCCCGGGTACTGCGCTCCCTGTCCTGCAAACAAAAATGCTGTCTTTCCCATATCAGTTCTCTCCCATCAGTTTTGCGGCGCTTTCACAGATCCCGGTGATGATCTCTTTGCATGTGGGTTCATCATTTATGAGTCCTGCGATCTGTCCGCACATCATGGAGCCTTCCTTCACATCGCCCTCCTGCACTGCACGTCTCAGGGCTCCGGCACCCATGGCCTCAAGCTCCTCACTTGTTGTGGCAGGATCCTGCTCCTTTTTTGAAAACTGCCTTGTCATGGGATTTTTCAGCGCCCTCACAGGGTGCCCGAGCTTCTTTCCCGTGACTATGGTGTCGATATCCTTTGCCTTTATCACCTTGTCTTTGTAGTTCTGGTGGATATTGCACTCCTTTGCGGTCAGGAACCTGGTACCCATCTGCACTGCGGATGCTCCCAGCATAAAGGCGGCTGCCATTCCTCTGCCGTCCGCTATGCCGCCGGCTGCGATGACAGGGATGCTCTCTCCCACATGTCCTCCGGATTCACAGCCCTCGGCAACCACCGCGACTGCTCCCATCCTCTCGCACATGACAGCAAGGGCAACGCTTGCCACCACACAGATGACCTTCACACCTGCATTTTTAAGCTGTTCCATGTATTTTGCGGGATTTCCGGCGCCTGTTGTGACAACCTGCACTTTTTCCTCACAGACCACATTTACCGCTTCCTCGATAAAAGGACTCATGAGCATGAGATTCACGCCAAATACCCTGTCTGTCAGGGTCTTTGCCTTTTTTATCTGCTCACGAAGCTGCTCTCCGTTTGAATTCATGGCAGCGATGAGTCCGAGGCCGCCCGCATTTGAAACAGCGGCCGCAAGCTCTGCATCCGCCACCCAGGCCATTCCGCCCTGAAAGACGGGGTATTCTATGCCCAGCATTTTACATACCGGGTTGTCTTTGATCTTCATATATCCTCCAAGATTATTTGCCGGCTTCGATCAGTTCTGCAAGCTTGTCTATGTTTGTGATGTCCTGTGAAAGCTCGATCTTGCAGTCAAGTTCATCCTGGATCTGCATCACAAGTTCCATGATATCAAGGGAATCAAGACCTATGTCCGTGAAGGTCTCGGTCGTCGAGATCTCCGATGCATCCTTGTCAAGGTACTCTGCGATGATCTTTACTATGGTTTCTTTTGTTTCGTTCATGATCTTCTCCTTTGCTTTTATTATTGATCTTTTGTATGTA
>CAMVDF010000229.1 GCA_947166195.1 uncultured Lachnospiraceae bacterium | reverse complement strand
GATGATCTCGTATCTTCCCGCAAGGATGCAAGCAAGCTTCTGATAATCAATACCCGAATTTCCCGAAAAGGTCCGGTCATTCATATTGACCACACCTACGACGATCCTTTCGATATCACTTTTCTGGCGGAATGCGATGAGGCCCACCTCCTGCATCCTGCCGTCAAGCATCTGATTGAAGGTCATGGAAATGTGAGTCTCCTTGCCAAGCCTCTTTGCAAGATTGTCTTTGTCCAGAGTATCCAGAAGTCTGTCCACGTCATCGGGACTGACATATTTCGGGGCGGACTTTTTTATTATCGCAAAAAAATCCTTTCCCTCCTTTTTTAGACCCAGTTTGGAATAAGAACTTCTCGAGCTGTACTCCGTATATTGCCCGGTATTGAGGTTGATATGATATATAACCTCATACAGAGATGCCAGAGACTCTGCCACTTCCGTATATGTCTTCTTTTCAGCCTCCAGCTCTTTTTCGCGCCTGACGGTCCTGTCGATATCAAGGACCGCGATCAGTATGATACCGTCGGCGGTCTGCATGATCTTCATCGAATGATAACGCGGCACGCCTCTCACCGAGAGCCTGTATCTTTGAAGCAGGGATCCGGATTTTTTGAGGGTTTTCAAAAGTTCCCTCTTTTCCAGTATCTTTAAAATCCTGTCCCTGTCTTCCTTAAAAATCCTTTCCGACACGGAATCGACCACATCGGTAAAAAAATCACTGCCGGCAGATCTGACCACCAGCTCATTTTCAACACCCGAGATCGAGTATTCGTTATAACTGTCATCCTTCGGATCTATCACATATATGCTTTCAAAATCCTTTGCCAGCGTCAATGCGATACCCGAAAAAGTGACCATATCCGATCTTTCACCCTTTGGTCTTTTTTCCATGGATCCCTCCGTCAGGCTGTACGATGCACCAATTTATATTAACTCACATATCAGCGCATTTTTCAAGAACCGCTCAGTCCGTATCACAGGGACGGTTCTCTGTTTCACCCGAAGCAGAAAATCCCGTGAAACACTGATGAATACAGGTGTAACAGAGAACCGTCCCCTGTTACGCTGTTACAGTTTCTTTTTTATTTCATCGATAACGATCTGCAGCGCCTTTATCCTGGCGAATTTTTTGTCCACGGATTCAAGTATGTGCCATGGCGCAAATGCAGTGCTTGTCTTTTCGATCATCTCATCGATGGCAGTCTCGTACAGATCCCATTTTTCCCTGTTCCGCCAGTCCTCATCGGTGATCTTCCACTGCTTTTCGGGCGTGTTCTGCCTGTCATTAAATCTGGCCAGCTGGGTATCCTTGTCGATCTGCACCCAGAATTTGATGATAACAGCGCCCCAGTCCGACAATTCCTTTTCAAATTCATTTATCTCGTTATATGCACGCTGCCAGTCATTTTCCGAA
The DNA here is from genome assembly GCA_947166195.1 of uncultured Lachnospiraceae bacterium. Lineage (GTDB taxonomy): Bacteria > Bacillota > Clostridia > Lachnospirales > Lachnospiraceae > NK4A144. The sequence goes on along the minus strand of CAMVDF010000229.1, from coordinate 2,063 downwards.
CAGAAGCCCTCAAGTCTTTCAACCATTACCCTTCCGTACCAGGTGCGGTCAAAGATCGTGATATGACCCGTCTTCGGAAGCCTGGTCCAGAACCTCCACAGATAATGCCTGGCCTTTTCATGAGGCTCCGGGCTTGCGATAGGCTCCACCACAAAGTCCCTGGGATCGAGGGCCTGCGTGATCCTCTTGATGTTCCCGCCCTTTCCTGCAGCATCCCAGCCTTCATAGGCAATGATCACCGGTATCTTTTTCCTGTAGAGCCTGTTGCCAAGTTCTCTGAGTTCCTTTTGAAGCCTGTCAAGATCGCTCCTGTATTCCTCTTCCGAAATAGTCTTGTCCTTTAATGGTATCTCTGAAAGCTTTGGCAGTTTTTCCATGGGAAAGGTATTTTGCAGGATCGGAACATTCATCTTCTGATTGGTCAGAGCGATGTCGATCCCCTGGTTCAGAAAACGCAGAACCTGAAGTTCGGCATTCTTCCAGTCCTTTGCATCAATGATATACCATGGTGTCCTGGATCCGTTCGTATCCTCCAGATATCTTTCGTACATATCGAGGAACCTGTCGTAGTTTTTATTCTGGAAAAGATCCTCCCTGTCCACTCTCCATTTTGTATCCTTTGAACTTTTAAGCTTTTCAAGCCGTTTTTTCTGCTCCTTTTTTGAGATATGGAAAAAGAACTTTATAACGAGATACCCGTTGTCGCACAGCTGCCTTTCCATTACATTGATGGAATGCACCCGTTTTTTGTACTCATCCTCATCTATACTTTCTCCGATCATGCCTTCGACAACTTCCTCCATCCAGCAGGTATCAAAAAACCTGAACTTGCCGGTTTCGGGGATCTCCTTTACAAACCTGTACAGGAAGGGATATCTTTTTTCATCCTCGCTTGGCTGCCTGTCCATGGTCGCCACCCTGAAAAACCTTGGGTCGATGCTCCTTATCACACGGCCTATGACCTCGCCCTTTCCGGCCGCATTCCAGCCCTCAAAGATCACCATCACGGGAAGCTTCGCATCCTTTATCTTCATCTGAAGTGAAAAAAGATGACTCCTCTCCTCCTCAAGCCTGCCCTTCAATTCCTCCTCGGACAGTTTTTCCGTTTTAATAAAATCTTTCAGCATTGTTACCCCCCCTTTCACCTGATCCTGACCTTTATATGGTTTTTGAATTTATTATCCTCATCACGGCTGCAGGAAATATCCGCCGCCGCACTTTTGAGCACATCCATCGAAACTCTGTCGCACTCCCTGAGGAAATCGATACCGTCACCCGAATGATCAATAATAAGTTCCAGCAGCCCGTTTTCTTCGGAAAAAGATACCGTAACATGCATGGTGCAGACCCCCATCCTTTTGACGAGATTTTGCAAAACGATCTCCTCAAAGGCCAGCCGCAGATGCCTCATCATCCGGCCGGGAACACCGTTTTTGACGCAGTATTCCTCAATGCGCCCCTGTGTTTCAGGATAATCAAAACGGCTGTCCTCTATGTCAAATTCCAGCACCTTCAGGCGCCTGACAAAGCGTCTGGTCCTTTCCTTTTGGGGATGGTCGAATATCTGTCCGGGATCCCCCTCCTCATAAATTCCACCCTCATCCATATAGAGGATGCGGTTTGATATCGCCTTTGCAAACTCCATCTCATGGGTTACGATCATCATGGTCCTGCCGGCTGCCGCAAGGTCACGTATCACGGCCTGAACCTCGCCTGTCATCGCAGGATCGAGAGCGCTTGTGGGCTCATCCATGAGGATGACCTCGGGATCCATAGCAAGGGTGCGGGCTATGGCGACCCTCTGCTTCTGTCCTCCGGAAAGTTCCTCCGGATAATTCATGGCTTTTTTTGAAAGACCCACGAGCTGCAAAAGCTCCATGCCCTTATTATACGCCTCCTGGCGATCCATGCCGAGGAGATCCACCGGAGCCAGCATGATGTTTTCGATCACGCATAAATGCGGGAAAAGATTGAAGGACTGGAACACCATGCCGACCCGCCTCCTGATCTTTTCTATATCACATTCCGGATCCGTGATCTTCTCATCACCCACCAGGATGTCG
>CAMVDF010000228.1 GCA_947166195.1 uncultured Lachnospiraceae bacterium | reverse complement strand
CTTTTAAATTGCCTATATTATTGAATTTTTAAGGTTCTACACACCTTTTAGGTGTGGGAAGTTTTAGTAAATTGTCTGAAACTCCATTTCAACAAACTGTGACGAAATTTCCAAACTTCAGCAAAATCACAAAAACTGTCAAGAATAACCACATATCCGTCTTTGACGAAGGAACGTTTTTATTATATCCTCAATAGTATGAAGAGAACGCATTTGTTTACCACAATAATATCGGTTCTGGCCGTCGCCTGCGTTTTTGCCGGATGCGGTGGCAGGGCAGCAAATGACCCCGGCGTGGTGCAGGAGGATACGGGCGCACCTGAAATGACCGTGGTCTCCGGGGAAGCGGTGTCTTCCGATGCCTCAGCCTCAGAGGATGAAGCTATGGGCGTTGAGGATGAGCAATCCCCTGACGAGGCTTCCGATCCGGTCCCCGAAGAGATCGAAAGAAAGAGGCTGACGCGCGAGGAGAGGGCCCGGATCCAGGATGAAAAGCAGATCGATATCTTTGAAAAGACCATGGAGATCAAAGGGCTTGAAAGAGATGTGGATATACTCTTCATCGCAGACATGCACCTGTCACTTTGTGACGACAGGGATATGGAGGTCTATGACAAGGCAGTCTACAGGTACGGATATATGATGGATGCCAACGGCAGGCCGGCGTATCAGACCTTCCATGAATTCGTTGATTATGCAAATGCTGAAGAACCCGATCTGTTCATACTGGGTGGAGACATCGTGGATTCCGCCATGCTGGCTTCGATTAATTTCCTGCAGAGCGAGCTTTCAAACTTAAGTGTTCCATATATGTATGTGCTTGGGAATCATGATTTTGAGTACGGGAATGAGTATTTTTCAAAGAAGGCCTATGAGGAATACAGACCCAGAGTCACGGAAGTCTCCGGCTCCGAGAACGGAGCGCATCTTTTTGACGTGGCCGGCATCCATATATTTGCGGCAGATGACGCAAACAGCCAGTATACCGCAGAAGAGGTTCAGGCATTTAAAGACAGCTGCCTTGACGGGAAGCCCGTGCTCTTTATAAGCCATGTTCCCTTCGAGCCCGGCATGGGAGATCCTTTTCTCTATGAAAAATCCATCGAGCTTTTCGGTACGGACAGCCGCGGCAATTCCAGGGCTCTCATGGGGGAAAATTCCGTGGTCCCAAATGACACCACCCGTGAGATGATGGATCTTGTCCTGTCCGATGACAGTCCCGTCTTTTGTGTCCTTGCCGGACACATCCATTATCCGCATGAAGATTTCCTCACGGAAAACATCACCCAGATCGTAACCGGTGCCGCCTACCGCTCAAGAGGCGTGCTTCTTCATCTGAAACCGGCACAATAGTGGGACAGGGGACGTTTCTCTGTCCCATTTTTATGTCAACGAATTCAAGTCATCCATGCATATCCAATTCCCACACAAAAAAAGGAAAAATTTCGCCTGTATTCCCCGTTCCCGCCCGTCAGGCTTCCATCTTCTCTTCAGTAAACGCAGGTAAAAGGTAAAATTTGCCTGAAATCTCTGTTCCCGCCCGTCAGGCTTCCGTCTTCTCTTCCGTAAACGCAGGTAAAAGGTAAAATTTCGCCTGAAATCTCTGTTCCCGCCCGTATATGCCCACAAATAATCCGTCTGGCATTGGTGCAAAGGGGAAGGAAATTGGGAAAAAGGCTGGAATTTTACCTTTCTGATAAATCCGTGGCTGTAACAGAGAACCGTCCCCCTGATACACTGGCTGTAACAGAGAACCGTCCCCCTGATACACTGGCTGTAACACAGAACCGTCCCCCTGATACTCCCAGACTGTTGACATAAAACTGGGACAGAGATACGTCCCCTGTCCCACTACAGTCTCCAAATGCTGATCTTTACTTTACGGCCGGCTTTTTTTGCGATAAGCCTGCTCCAGAAATCCATGGTCCCGGCATCAGCGCCCCAGACCTCATGCTCATGACTGTCCCTTTCAAAGGAGAAATGAAGGGCAGAACTTGCGGGATCCCGCTCCACATCATCACATTCCTTTATAAGTTCTCCAAGATCATGATCCGTCAATGATGTGACCGTGCCCTCTGTCAGATCCCAGTCAAAGCCGCCATTTGCAAGGGCATAGCCGGTATCTCCGGGAAGGGCTTCAAAATCCGATACCAGATTTGAAAGGAATTCCTCATCCGCCTTGGGACCGGGTTCTGTGCCGTAGCCAAAGAGGTTGTAGCACATGACCACATACTCCGCTCCTTCCGGAAACTCAAGTTCTGATACGGGAGTTGAAGGTTCAAGCACTATCCTCACCTCAAGCCCATCTTCTTTGCAAAGCCTTATGAGTTCCTTTTCAAAGGCCAGGAAAAGTTCCCAAAGCTCCATGTCGTTCCTGATCTTTTCATAATCGATCTCCACTCCGTCATAACTGTTCTTCTTTGCAAGAGAAACGATATCCGATGCATGTCCCGCCGGATCCTGCAGAACGGAATACAAAACCTTTGTATCCTTCTGCTCGGAAGCATCATCTCCCACCACATCATTTACAACGGTCAGAAAGAATCTCCTGTCTTCAAAACGGGAATCATCACGCATCTTTTCCGAAAGCTGCACGGTCTTTTCATTGTATACAAGACCGTAGCCTTCATCAAAATAGGCCTCAAAGATACAGACAACATCCGTATCATAAATATCCGAGGCACACTTTTGCATCACATCCTCATCATCCCAGTAGACAGCCCAGAACGCTTCGTTTTCATAGGGACGGTCGGTCGTATCAACCGGAATATTACCGGAAAATGAGGCAGATACCGGCTCGCTTTTATTATCCGAAGGAGCCGCGGTACCTTCGGAAACTGCTGCCGGAACAACGCCGGACGAGCAGCCGCACAGGATCAATATCAATATGATCAGATAAGAAAGATTTTTCAAATGTAACCCCCGTAAAAAATCGTCATGATCCGTAAACCCCGTATCACAAATTGGCAATAAACCAGTCAATGACGGCGTTCCAGAATCTGCTCTGCCTGTCCTTAAAAAGTTCAAAGCCCTGCATGGAATTGTCATAAACAGGATACAGTCCCTCATCCTTCCTTTCAAGCTTTCCGTTTGCAAGCTTTGAATAAACCGCATCGGAAAAACCTTCGTTTACGCCCATTACCGAAAGGTCACGGCAGATACCGTCGTAGACATCATCAGCGAGGTTCCTCTGGGAATAATCTTCGTCAGGAACGCCGCACTCAAGCGCGAGCGCATCCCCTGACGCCTTGAAGTCAGACACATCCAGCCTGTCAGCGATCAGATGTCCGTCCACCGTCACCGAGATCTTTCCGTCCTGCAGCAGCAATATTATCTTTCTGCTTCCCTTGTCGTTTATGTCAAAGCCCGGGACATATTCCTCACCGCCCTCGGCGTAGGTGGTGACATTTTCCTTTGCTTCCCTTTTTGCATCCCGCTCTTCGTAATGATAGATGATCCCTTCCTTCATGTCTTCTGAAAAACGGGCCCTTGC
>CAMVDF010000227.1 GCA_947166195.1 uncultured Lachnospiraceae bacterium | reverse complement strand
ATCTTGCGTTCCCTTCGGCCCTGGCCGGGGCCTCGGGGAAGCCGGGGGGTTTCGTTATGTTCCGTTATTTCAAAGGATTACATCAGTCCCTGTTGACATTTTATCTTTATTTTACTAGGAGCGGCAACCCGCAGAACACCTTTCGTGCCGGTTTTCGCGACAGGAGGCAACCCATGAGCGCCGTCACCAGAGAACATTTCGACTCGTTGATGCGGGCAAACACCAAACATTTCGAGGAGGCCGCTTCGGCGGGCCGCCCTCCCTTTTCCGGGGAAACGCCGAGTACCAGGAGTTTGTTGTAGTTGGGCTCTGCGGCGGGATCCTCAAGCTCGAGGCCTTCGTGACTGATGTGCCAGAGGTTGCGGTCGCGGCTGTAGGAATTTGATGCGGAAAAGGGCAGATGGATGCCATGCTTCCTGGCGTAGGCGATCTCCTCCTCACGGGAATTCATGGTCCATTTGGGATCGCGCCATGCGGCGATGATGCGAAGATCGGGAGCCAGAGCCTTGATGCCGAGCTCAAATCTGATCTGATCGTTGCCCTTGCCCGTTGCGCCGTGGCAGATGGCGGTTGCGCCTTCTTTCCTGGCGATCTCTACAAGTCTTTTTGCGATGACCGGGCGGGCCATGGAGGTGCCCAGCAGATATTTGTTTTCATATACGGCGTGTGCCTGGACACAGGGGAGGACATATTCTTCGCAGAATTCATCGATCACATCCTCGATGTAGAGCTTTGTGGCGCCAGAAAGCTTTGCTCGCTCCTCAAGTCCGTCAAGTTCGTTTCCCTGTCCGCAGTCCACGCAGACGCAGATGACATCATAGTTATAGTTTTCTTTCAGCCACGGGATGATGACCGTGGTGTCAAGTCCGCCCGAATAGGCAAGGACTACCTTTTCTTTTTTTGCCATGGTGATGACTCCTTTATTCTTTAAAATTTACTGAAATCAATATACACCGATGAAAATGATAATTCAAGAAGGACGGTGGGACAGGGGACGTATCTGTGTCCCACTTTATGGGACAGGGGACGTATCTGTGTCCCACTTTATATGATGACCGGTCTGCCTTCTTTTTTAAGGATCCGCTGGATCGCGTATTTGCCGGAGACGAGTGCCACCGGCAGGCCGCCGGGGCTCATGATCCACTGGCCGGCGATGTAAAAGTTTTTCAGACCCTTTATGCGTCCGTTACATTTGAGTTTTTTCACCGAAGGCTTTGTGGTGAAGGCCATGTAGCCTCCGTGATAGGCGCCGCAGTAACGCTCGTAGGTCAAAGGACTCCAGCAGTCAAGCAGCGTGAGATTGCCGTCAAGTTCGGGAAACGTTTTTATTATGCGCTCCGTGATCTGCGCGGCCAGCTCCTGTTTTTTGGCGGTGTATTCTTCATTTGAAAGGCTTTTCCAGTAAAGGAAATCCTCGTCGGTCTGGGGAAGGTTTACCTGAAGTACGGTCTTTCCCTCGGGAGCAAAGGACGGGTCGTAGTCGTAGTTTTTGACGGAAAGTCTGTTAAAGCTGCGGTTTCCTATGGTCAGAGGTTTGCAGTCAAAAAATACCGTATCGCGTCCGGACAGTTTTGCATTCGTGACAAATGCGGTCTGGAAGCCGCTTATTATGGGATAATCAGAACTGTTCTGATATGCTTTTGCCCAGTCTTTCGGGGTAAAGGTTTTGTCAAGGAACCTGTCAAAAAGGACATTCATGTCAACCGCGGAGATGACTGCGTCAGCTTTTATTACTTCACCGTTTTCAAGTACGATGCCTTTTGCAGTGCCGCTTTCGATCAGGATGTTTTTCACCGCGGTGTTGGTAAAGAGCTTTCCTCCCATGTCTTTGAAACATTTTACGATCCTGTTTGTCATGGCAAGGGAGCCGCCAAGGGGGATCTCGCCGTTACCGCTTGTGATGGTGGCGTAGGAAACGATGAACGAATATGCGGTGTATTCGGCAGGCAGGTAGTCGGTGACAAGCTTTGCAAGCAGCGGGGAGCAAAAGCGTGCTGCAAGGGCGCGAAGGTCGATGTTTCCGTATTCCTTCATCACTTTGGGCATGCCGGCCATGCTTTTGCCCATGTTCATATAATCAAAGAGGTTCATCATGTCGAGGGGCTTGTCGGCAGGAACCGTGCAGGTTTCGGCAAGCTTAACATGTTCGATAAGTTTTGTGATCTCAGCTTCATCTGCGGGAGAAAGTTCGATGAGCTCGCGTTTTGTCCGGTCGAGGTCCTTCCAAAGGGTGGCCTCTTTTCCGTCAAGACGCGAGGAGTAAAACTTTTTCGTGTCCGCATAGGCCGTGTTTTCGTCGATGGCGCCGATAGTCTTCCATACCTCCCAGAGTGAGGTGCCCTGCTTTGTTCCCGTAAGCCAGTGTATGCAGTTGTCGATGTGGCAGCCGTTTCTGTTCCAGCCCATGCATTCACCGCCGGCAACAGGGTTTTTCTCATATATTAAAGCATCAAATCCGGCCTTTAAGGCATAGATACCTGCTGAAAGTCCTCCGATGCCGCCTCCGATTATCACGATCTTCTTTTTCATGTCTGTCTCCTTTTTTATTATGGTAGTGATGGGTTGATGTTAAATGTTTTGTATTTATGTGGCTTTCAGTATGCCGGTGATCCGGCCGGTTTCTTTTTATGTCTTTTTCAGAATGTTGATGAGCCAGCCTGGTTCCGGAAGGGGAGTTTCCGGGAATGCCGCGTGGTATTCCATGATGCCCTGGACGGCGCACCAGAAGGTGGTTGAAAGTGCCTTTGGATCACCTTTTTTGATGACGCCCGTGGTTTGTCCCCGTATAATAAGAGCTTCCGAGAATCTGATCTGGTCAACTGAAAGTGCCAGAGTCCTGATGTTTTCAGGTGCTCCGGGTCTTTGAGCCCCGGCCATGAGTACGAACATCTGACATATCCACGGCTTGTTTTTTGCGGCGATGAGAAGGCCGTCGAGTACTGTCTCAAAGTAATTCAGCGGATTTTCGGCTTTTGCCTGTTCTGAGTTTTTTGTGCCCTGAACTCCCATTTTCACAAGCTCAAGGTACAGGGCCTCTTTTGATTCATAGTAGTGAAAGAGAAGGCCGACGCTGATATTCAGAGCTTCCGCAATATCGGATATCTTTGTTTCGGCATAGCCTTTTGTCACAAAAAGCTCCAGAGCCTTGAACAATATCTGCTTTTGTCTCATTTCCTTTTGTTCTTTTCTGGTCATTTATTATGCTGCTCCTGTCTGTTGAATATTTATTCAATGAATATAAATTCACTATACAATGCCGCAAACGGGCTGTCAATGGTTTTTTTGTGGGACGGGGGACGTATCTGTGTCCCGCCACTCATTGACTGTTCTTTCAATTAAATGTAATATGAAGGTTCTAAAAGAGAAGAAAGATGGTGTAAGGATGATTATCAGGGAAATGACCATAGAAGATTATGATGAGGTGAGGGAGCTCTGGCTTTCGATCAGCGGCTTTGCCATGAGGAGCATCGACGATTCGTACGATGGCGTGAAAAAGTTTCTGGGGAGAAATCCCGGGCTTTCCGTTGTT
>CAMVDF010000226.1 GCA_947166195.1 uncultured Lachnospiraceae bacterium | reverse complement strand
CCCGCCGCCGATGATGTCAAAAAACAGGACGCTCTCCTCATCAAGCTCTCCGAACATCCTTTCAAAAGCAGCCTCGGCCTCGGAAGCATCATGGTCCGCAAAAGCGGAGTCTCCGGTCCTGTAGTAGTATGATGCATCCCCGTTCTCGTTATACTGTACGTACACCTCCTCGGACACATCCAGCCTGTCCCCCTTTATCGTGTACTTGATCATGAAATGGTTGCCGCCCACATAGAGCACGCCATCCTTCACGGTCAGCGGATACGCCGTGCCGCCGGCCTCCACATAGTCCATATACGCCGGGCCCTCATCCGTATAATAAAAGATCTCCGCATCTATGGCCGCGTTTTTTCCTGGCTCATACTCGTAGGTCTGGCCGGTCACAAGAAGCACATCCTGATCGCCGATCTTCACATTGGTGTAGCCTCTGCCTTTGTTTTCCGCCCGGTCAAGCATCTGGGTGAAGGTATCGCATCCTTCATATACCGTAGTCACCTTGTGTTCTTCGGGAGTATAGACCTCCTTCGGATCAAATGCTGACGCATCATATGCGGCAGGCGCCTCCTCTGCGGGCTTTTCAGCCGCAGGTTCTTCATCTGCCGGCTTCTGCGATACCGGTTCCTGCGATACCGGCTCTGACGAAGCGCCGCCGGACCTGTTTTCTCCACACCCTGCAAGCAGCACCGCTGCCATCATCGCTGCAACAACAATACAAATAATCTTCTTTTTCATCTTCCTGCCTCCTCGTTACACATTTTATAGATTATACCACTAAGTCAACTGAACGTCACAGGGGACGGTTCTCTGTTTCACCGTATTTCGTCACAGGGGACGGTTCTCTGTTTCATCAGGTTTTATCAGCGTTTCACGCCCTGAAAAGCAAAATCTGTCACAGAGAACCGTCCCACTGATACACAAAATCTGTCACAGAGAACCGTCCCCTTGATACACCCTGATACATTGAAAACCCGCGTGAAGATGGTTTATTATTGTAAGCATAAACAGTGGGACACAGATACGTCCCCTGTCCCACCACCCGGAGATATATGATGAAAAAACAAAATCCAGGAAAAATAATAAAAACGATACTGATCATCTTCATAGTGCTCTTCATCGGGCTGTTTCTGCTTGTGATGTGTTCCGGCGATGATGAAGAGACGGACCCGGAAGCCCCGGAAACCGGGAATCAAAGCAGTGTGGAAATAACCGATAATACAGCCGGCAGACAGGAAAGCGCACCCGCGGGATCAAGGCCGTACGGAAACCCGGATACAACCTGGACCGTCATGCTCTATCTTTGCGGGACCGATCTTGAAAGCCGGGACGGATCTGCAACCGCCAATCTGGAGGAAATCTTTGATGCAGATCCGGACGGACACGTAAACATCGTTGTCGAAGCCGGCGGGACAAAAAAATGGAAGACGAAAGGAATACCCAAAGGGAAACTTTCCCGTCTCCATGTTGAAAACAAAAAGCTTGTCCTTGATGAAAGCTGCCCTTCCCCTTCCATGGGGCAGGCAGATACATTGAGAGATTTTATCAGCTGGGGTGCGTCAAATTACCCTGCAGACCGCTATATGCTTGTTCTCTGGGACCACGGCGGAGGGAGCCTTTTCGGTGTCTGCAATGATGAGCTTTTCAATGACGACAGCCTTTCCCTGAAAGAGCTTGAAACCGCCCTGTCCGGCGCCGGGGTACAGTTTGAGCTGGCAGGTTTTGATGCATGTCTCATGTCTTCGCTTGAAACCGCACAGGCACTTCAAAATCACGCGCATTACATGGTGGCATCCGAGGAAACGGAGCCCGGCTGGGGTTGGGATTATACGGCATGGCTTGACTATCTGTCGCATAATAAGGGCTGCAGCGGAAAAGATCTCGGAAAGGTCATCGTGGAAAGCTATATGGACAAATGTTCTTATTATGAGCAGGATGATATGGCCACACTTTCCGTGTGTGACCTCACCGCGCTTAAACCGCTGTCTGCCGCATTCAGGAATTACTCGGGAGAGCTTGTATTATCCACGCAGAATGCGTCGGATTTTCAGACTGTCGTTCAGGGTGCATCGCAGACCGAAAGCTACGGTGAAAGGAGCGGTGCGGACGGTACCTTTGATATGGTGGATCTTGCGGATCTGATGCATAATACAAGCGCCGTGCTGGGAGAAAAATCGGACGATGTGCTAAAGGCGCTCCGGGATGTGGTCGTATTTGAAGACCACGGCAGATACCGTTCAAAGGCCTCGGGACTTTCGGTATTCTATCCAAAGTACGTGGACAGCGAGATCTACTCGGCCTATGAGGAGATAACGGACAATACAGCATATCTTGAATATACAAGCATAATGAATGATGACTGGGATGAGGGCGCATGGGAGTCTGCCTGGCAGGAAGCCTACGCGGATTATGACAGCGAAGAATACGACTATGATGACTACTGTCCCGAAGGATACTTTGACGAAAATGAGGAGGGCGGAGAAAGCCTGATCGATCAGATCCTTGGTATCCACCCCATCCAGTCAGGCCATGAAAAGCTGGAATTTGACCAGTTCCTTGACAGGGACAACATCTTCAATCTGAAGATCACCTCGGGACTCGACCTTGTCAAGGATGTGAGATTTTCCATGCTGTATGACGAGGACGGGGAAAACTGTGTTTATCTGGGCTGCGACACGGACCTCAATGCCGATTATGAAAAGGGCGAATTCAGCGATAACTTCCGCGGGACCTGGATCACCATCGGCGGCGAATATGTCTGCACCGACGTCATCGACAGGACGGATGATTATGACCTCTATATAATACCTGCCATCGTCAACGGCGGTGAAACCTTTATCCGCGCTGTGTATGAATATGACAAAGAATCCTTCAGGGTTCTGGGAACCTACGACGGTGCCGATGACGCAACAAACTTAAGCGGCAGGGATATCCGTTCGCTCAACCCCGGCGACAAGGTGGATTTCATCTTCTACACGACAAATATCATGGAGGATGAGGATGAAGATCCCGAGGAGTTTATCCTCGGAAGCATCGTCTGGAGCGATGATACAAAGATGACGGACGAAGATCTCGGCGACGGAAGTTTTTATTATCTTTTTGAAATAGAAGACATCTTCGGAAACATAACCTACAGCGATCCCGTGATCATGGAAATAAAAAACGGCGAAATGTATGCCTACGAAATGTAGTGGGACAGGGGACGTTTCTCTGTCCCACACACATGGGACAGGGGACGTTTCTCTGTCCCACACGCCTGTTATCTATTTCAGATCTTCTATGAACTCCTGCAGTTTTTCCTTTTTCACATGCTGCATCACCACGATATGTGAAAGTTCTCCTCCCAGCCTTTCATCAAAGTCGGGTGCCAGATCATACTTCTTTACGACATACTCCGGCGGCCGTTTGAAATACACCGTATTCGACATGGGCTCAAGCCACACCGGCCATCCGATGCTTTCAAGCTCATCCTTCAGCCACTCTGCCATCTCAAGCATCCCCGACGAGTATTCCTCAAACTCCTCTTTGCCCGTATGATTG
>CAMVDF010000225.1 GCA_947166195.1 uncultured Lachnospiraceae bacterium | reverse complement strand
GATGGGCATGTCGATATAATGACAGATCTTTTCCTCTTTTGCCATCACTTCGATCAGTTCATCATCTATCTCTTCGGGATAGGAATACATGATCCTGATCCATTTCAGTTCTTCGATGTCACAGAGTTTTCGCAAAAGATCAGGCAGTTCCTTTGCTCCGTAAAGATCCTTTCCGTAGACCGTGGTCTCCTGGGCGACAAGGATCAACTCTTTTACTCCTTTTTGTGCAAGCTTTTCTGCTTCCTCTATAAGGATCTCCTTCGGAACGCTCCTGTATCTGCCCCTGACCTTGGGGATGATGCAGTAGGTGCATCTTTTATCGCACCCCTCGGCGATCTTGAGATATGAAGAATAACCGCCGCCGGTGAGGATCCTTTCCTCCTTTGAGTATTCCATCCTGTCGATATCACCGATGAAGTCCGGCCTGTCTCCGCCAAGGACTTCCCTGATGACCTCCGCGATCTTTGTAAACTGTGTGGTGCCGACTATGGCATCCACCTCGGGAAGTTCTTTTCTGATATCAGATGCGTATCTCTGGGCGAGACACCCGCAGACTATGAGACCCTTCAGGGTACCGGATTTTTTAAGTTTCCCGGTTTCTATTATGGTGTTGATGCTCTCTTCCTTGGCATCGCCGATGAAGCAGCAGGAATTTATGATGATGATATCGGCCTGCGTTTCATCCTGTGTGAACTCAAAGCCTTCGCGGCCCAGGATCCCCAGCATCTGCTCGGTATCCACCAGGTTCTTGTCGCAGCCCAAAGATATGAACATCAGAGTCGTTTTTTTCATATGCAGACAACACACGGACGGGTTCTTCATAAACCCGTCCGGATTTTGATTTCATTATGCTTAATAAGGACATTTTCCGCCGGTCCGGGGTTGCTTCTTCGTTTTTCGGGGCCGGTTCGTTTTGCGGCGCCGGGTCTTTCGTTTTTCTTGGCCGGTTCGTTTTGCGGCGCCGGGTCCCGGTGCTTTCGGAGTCAGGCTTCGTCGTCCGTACTGTTGAGGATCTTGAGTTCTCCGTCATAGAGCTCCTCGACAGCGATCGAAAGCGGTTTTTTGTCCCTCGTTGCAACCAGGGGTTCTGAGCCGTCTATGAGTTGTCTTGCTCTTTTTGATGTTGCAAGCACGATGGAATATCTGCTGTTTACGATGGGGGTCTCTCCCTCCTCACAGTCAGCATTTACAACCTTCATCAGATCCGAATAAGACGGGTGCAGCATTTTTTCATTCCTCCATATCCTGTAATTCTTTTCTTACTTCCTTTATAAACTCCGACTGGTGTGTCGGCGTGAAGTGGGCAGCCTGTATTATCCCGTGAAGCTGCTTTGTGCATTTATCAATATCGTCGTTGATGACGATATAATCATATTTTTCGATTCCTTCGGATTCCGCAGCGGCACGCTTCATCCTTTTTTCGATAACATCCGGTGTCTCGGTACCGCGGCCTGTCAGACGTTTCCTGAGTTCCTGCGCTCCCGGCGGCATCACGAAAACAAGGAGCGTATCCGGGAATTTTTCCCTGATCTGCATGGCACCCTGGATCTCGATCTCAAGGATCACATCAAAGCCTTCATCAAGCTTTGAAAAAACGAATTCCTTTGGCGTCCCGTAGTAGTTGCCCACATACTCGGCATGCTCTAAAAGCTCATCGTTTTCGATCATTTTTTCAAATTCCCCGCGGGTCTTGAAAAAATAGCTGACGCCTTCTTTTTCCGCAGGTCTCGGAGATCTCGATGTGGCTGAGATCGAAAGTGCGTAGCAGTCATAATCCTCAAGGAGCCTGTTCATCAGTGTCCCCTTGCCTGCGCCTGCAAAGCCCGAAACGACTGTAAGTATACCACGATTATTGATCTTTTGCATCACTTTTCTCCGTTTGGTGTGTTATGCATGATTTCCCGGTACGGCAGCGTTTTTGTTTATCCTGTCCGGGGTTATTTGGGGTTGTTCCTGTCCGGAGGTGTTTTTGTTTATCCCGTCCGGTTATTTGGAAAAAGCTATACTCGTATTGCTGTTTCGTTTTGTACGGAGGGGTCGGGCTGCCGGGTCACACGCTGATAGATCGTTTCAGGTGTAAGAGACGACAGTACGATCTGATTATTCTCCATCACTATCACCGCCTTGGCTTTCCTGCCGTGGGTCGCATCGATCGCAAGTCCCTGGAGCTTGGCATTTTTCACGGTGCGTTTTGCAGGCGCCGAGTCGGAACTGACTATGGCTATGACTCTGTCCATATTTACTATGTTTCCGAAACCGACGTTTATCAGATCACTCAATATTCTGCACCTGCTCGCGAATCTTTTCAATGATGGCTTTCAGCTCGATCGCGGTATCCGAAAGCAGGAGGTCGTTTGCCTTTGAAAGCGTGGTGTTGGCCTCACGGTTCATCTCCTGTGCGATGAAGTCAAGCTTTCGGCCGCAGCTTTCACCCTTTTGCAGGCACTGACGCATGCTTTCTATATGACTTTTCAATCTCACTATCTCTTCATCAACGCATACCTTGTCAGCAAATATGGTAACCTCCGTGATGATCCTTGACTCGTCTATCGCTGCTGCTGTCGGGGCAAGAAGTTCCTCAATCCTCTCGGTGAGTTTTTTTCTGTATTCCTCAACTATCTGAGGCGATCGTTTTTCTATGACCTCCACATATCCTTTCATTGCATCCAGCTTTGACAGGAGATCATTTTTGAGATTTGTTCCCTCCTCGATCCTTGCGGAAACGAAGTTATCGAGGGCCCCTCTCAGGGCTTTTTCAAGAGTCTTCCACTGCTCGTCCTCGTCAAAGTTTTCATCCTCCATGGTGAAAACATCGGGGTATCTGGACAGATTTGAAAGTCTGACATCATTTTCAAGACCGAACTGATCCGCCATCTCTTTCAGATACTCCATGTACTGGGATGCGATATCGCTGTTGTATCTGACCTTTTCCGAAAGCTTTCCATCATCCTCCATGGAGACGAATATATCTACCTTGCCGCGCTCCATGTACTCCTTTGCGGTGTTTCTCACCGCAACATCAAAGCAGGCAAGCCCCTTTTGAAGTTTGGTGTTCAGTTCCAGATATCTGTGATTCACCGCCTTGATCTCAACGATGTATTTTTTGCTCCCATCAGCGACTTCGCATCTTCCGAAGCCTGTCATGCTCTTGATCATATCTTTTTGTGGTTCTCCTTGATCTTTGTTTTTCCTTTAATCTTTGTCTTTCTCTGGATTTTTGTTTTTCCTTTGATCCTTGTCTTTCTCTGGATTTTTGTTTTTCCCGGATCTTTGTTTTCCCGGTTCTTTGTTTTCCCGGTTCTTTGTTTTCCTGCGTGGCAGTCTTTTGGGTAGTAACCTGCAGCCACGCTTATAATAGTACCATCTGAGCAGGTATAAATGCAATATCGGGAATCTTTGCGAAGTCTGTCCGGTCAATGTGTAGCCAAAACCCGCGGAAAATGGGAAGTCTACGATTTTCGATGGTCGACGGAACTGTGCTGAGAAAGTTGGAGTGGACGGGACCCGCGGGATTGACGGAATCTGCGTTTTTCGAGGGTCG
>CAMVDF010000224.1 GCA_947166195.1 uncultured Lachnospiraceae bacterium | reverse complement strand
CGGCGATCCCGAAGGAGGTACGCGAAAGAGTCGGCATAGTCGATGAACTCATCAGGCTTTCCGTGGGCATAGAAAATGCGGATGACCTGATCGCGGATCTGAAGCAGGCTATCGGGGCATCAAAGAAGATCTGAGGCGTTTTTATTATCATAGATTTCATTCACAGCCGGAGTCATTAAGTTAAGCGCATCGTAAAGTGAATGCGCGAGCAGGGGGGCCCCATGCCGAGCACCTGCTGGAGCGCAAGGTATGGGGGGTGACCTGCGGGAGCAAGAGCCAATGCGTGGAAGCGCTTAACTTAATGACGACTGTGAACAGCATAAACTGATATGAAATAGTACATATGGAGGATGAGATGAAGGTTTACAATGATATACATGAGATGATCGGAAATACGCCGATGCTGAAGCTGAACAATCTTGGAGTGAAGGAGGGCGTGAACCTCTATGCGAAGCTGGAGCTGATGAATCCGGCAGGCAGCGTGAAGGACAGGGTCGGCGATTATATGATAAGGGATGCCGAGGAGAGAGGGATACTGAAGCCCGGCGGAACCATAGTCGATGCAACGGCGGGAAACACGGGGCTTGGCATAGCTCTGGCTGCGCTCAACAAAGGGTACCGTATCATCTTCACTGTTCCCTTGAAATTTTCCGTTGAAAAACAAAAGCTCATGAGGGCGCTCGGCGCCGAGATAGTGCATACTCCCAGAGAGGAGGGGATGCTGGGTGCAGACAAAAAGGCAGAGGAGATCATAGCGACGATCCCCGGCGCCATATCATTAAAGCAGTTTGAAAATCCCGCAAATCCCAGGGCACACTACGAGACCACCGGACCGGAGATCTATGAGCAGCTTGACGGGAGGGTGGATTACCTGGTTGCCGGCGCAGGCAGCGGCGGAACCTTTTCGGGCTCGGTAAGATACCTCAAGGAAAAGGACCCGAAGATTCAGGGGGTGCTGGCAGATCCTTACGGCTCCATCATCGGCGGAGGAGATCATGCCGACTATGAGATCGAGGGAATAGGAAATGATTTCATAGCAGCAACCATGGATGTGAACATGATCGACAAAGTATTTAAGATCACGGACAGCGAGGCTTTTGATGCGGTAAAGGAACTTGCAAAGCATGAAGGTATCTTTGCGGGATCATCATCAGGCGCTGCTCTTGCGGCAGCGTTAAAGCTTGTAAAGGAAATTGATACCGGAAACATCGTCGTGATCTTTCCCGACAGGGGCGACAGGTACATCAGCAAGGGGCTTTATGACAGTGAGGATTTATAGTCAAAGGCTATAACCGGCGGCAGTTTATACGTATTATCCAGACAGGTAAAAAGCTGATAATATTCTCTCATCAGGAAAACAGAACAAGTTTTTTTTGAAAGGAGAATTATTATGAAAAAGAAGATCATCGGAATTTTACTTGCAGGAACACTTGCAGCAGGACTGCTTTCAGGATGCGGAGCATCAGCATCGGCAGCACCGGCACCGGCACAGGAGGCCAAGGCAGCGGAGGCAGAGCCTGAGGCGGCAGAGGCAGAGCCTGAGGCAGCAGAGGCAGAGCCTGAAGCAGCAGAAGCTGAGGCACCCGCAAATGATGCATCATCAGACAAAAAGATAGTTGTCGGAGCAAACCCCGTACCTCACGCAGACATCCTTGACAACATCGTAAAGGAAGTTCTGGCAAAGGACGGATGGGAGCTTGAGACAGTAGTATTTGAGGATTATGTCCTTCCCAATACCTCACTTGAGGCAGGAGAGCTGGATGCGAACTACTTCCAGACCCTGGGATATATGAACCAGCAGAACACCGATGCGGGACTTCACCTAGCTGCAACAGCAGGCGTCCACATCGAGCCCATGGGTATTTATTCTCAGAAATACAAGTCACTGGACGAGATACCTGACGGCGCTGAGATCGGCATACCCAACGATCCCGAGAACACCGAGCGCGGTCTGAACCTCCTGCTTCAGAAGGGTCTTTTGAAGTCACTGGGAGGCTTCGGAACAGATGACAATTATACGGCAGAATCCATCACCGACGACAAGGAAGCAAATCCTCACGGCTACAAGATAACCACCCTTGAGGCTGCAAGTCTTCCTCTTTCGCTTCCCGATCTCGATGCCGCAACGATCAACGGAAACTATGCTCTCGGAGCAGATCTTCCTTCACAGTATCCGGCGCTTGATATCGAGGAATTTGATGATGAGACATCCGTACGCAGGACAAACTTCATAGTTGTCCGTGCAGGTGAGGAGAACTCCGAAAAGAGTCTGGCGCTCACAAAGGCCATCCAGTCTGACGAGGTCAAGGCTTACATAGAGGAGCACTACAAAGGTTCTGTGATCCCTTCATTCATAGCTCCGCAGTAAAAATGTCTTCATTCGAGCCGCGGCCGGCCCTGTGGGAGGGGCTGGCCGCGATCCTCCTTTTTTCAAAGGTATTTAGCATAATAAAGCTTACAGGGAATGATCATATGATAACTATTGAAAACGTGAGAAAGAACTTTCAGGATCTGGAGGTCCTGAAAGGGGTGTCTCTTTCTGTAAAACAGCATGAGATATATGGGATAGTAGGCCAGAGCGGGGCAGGAAAATCAACATTGCTCCGCTGTATCAACGGCCTTGAAACTTTTGACTCCGGAGAAATATTTGTGGACAACACGGCTCTTTCGACACTAAACAGGAAAAGCCTCCGCCATGTCCAGAAAAAGACAGGCATGATCTTTCAGGGCTTCAATCTGCTCGAAAGACTTGATGTTTACCAGAATATTGCGCTCCCTATGAGGTTTTGGGGGATAGATCCAAAGTCGCCGGAATCCAGGAAAAAGATAGGGGAGCTTATAGGCCTGGTGGGACTTGAGGAAAAGATCCACGCAAAACCCAGGGAGCTTTCCGGAGGCCAGAAGCAGAGGGTCGCCATAGCCAGGGCTTTGGTACTGGATCCGGAGTTTCTGCTTTGTGATGAAGCAACAAGCGCTCTTGATCCCGAGATCACAAAGGGGATACTTTCTCTTTTGCAAAAGATCAACAGGGAGATGGGCATCACCATGATCATCGTCACCCATCAGATGGAGGTGGTCAAGCAGGTGTGCCAGAGGGTGGCGTTTCTGAGCAAGGGTGTTGTCCTGAAGGAGGGCAGACCCGAGGAGCTTTTCATCAAACCGGATAAAAATGAGATCAGGGATTTCCTGAGGGAGGAGAGCAGGCAGCTTCCGAAGGACGGCGTGAACATCCAGCTGTTTTTCAACGGTGAAAACAACATGGATCCCATTGTGACGCAGATGGCACGTATCCTTGATCTTGATTTTTCTATCTGCTGGGCAAAGCTTGAGGATTTCAGGGAAAATGTCTATGGAAGCCTGGTTATAAATATTGAGGAAAAGGACAGGCAGAGGGTCCTGGCATTTCTTGACGAAAAAAAGGTTTTGTGGGAGGTGATATCATGACGGGAGGAATATTGTCCACCTCGGGAATGGCCGAGATCATCCTGACGGCTTTGAAACAGACCGTATACATGGTATTTTGGTCGACGTTTTTTTAAGTCATCATGGGATTCAGACCGGGGGTGATACTGACGCTAACGGCACCTGACGGGTTAAAGCCCAACAAGGC